>JAUXJB010000006.1 GCA_030624945.1 Deltaproteobacteria bacterium
AGCAGCTCGGAGACGCTCCAGGAGACAGGCACCCGGCTCATCAAGTCTCGCGATCCCGCGGGTCTTGACGGCAACAACGTCTCGATCGAGCAAGAGTTCCTGAGGCTCTCGCAGAACGGGATGCTCTACCAGGTCGGATTCGAGCTGATGGACAAGTGGGGAAGCCTGAACCCGCTCGCTAGGGACACGAGATGAGCTTCTTCACGTCGCTCAAGCTGAGCGCTTCGGGCCTCCAGGCGGAGCGGCTGCGGGTCGATCTCGCCACCTCCAACCTGGCCAACGCCAACTCGACGCGCACTCCCGAAGGCGGGCCGTACCGCCGGGTGGATCCCGTTCTGCGCTCGCGACCTCTCGAAGGCGCCTCCGGCGACCGCCTGCAGCGCAGCTTCCGCGCTGTCTTCATCGAGAGGATCGTGCGCGATCCGCGACCGCCACGAGAAGTGTTCAATCCGTCCCATCCCGATGCGGACGAGAACGGAATCCTTCGACTCCCGAACGTACAGATCGTCGAGGAGATGGTGAATCTCATGAATGCTCGGCGCTCGTATGACGCCAACATCTCGGTGCTGCGGATGAGCCGAGAGATGGCCCAGCGCGCCTTGCAGATCGGAAGGTCTAGCTGATGGCGATAGATCCGATCGGAACCGATCCCTTCGCGGATCCGACCCGCTTCACCCAGAAGACGGGCGGTGAGAGCTTTGCGGAGACCGTCACTCGCGTTCTCAAGGATGCGAACAGCGACCAGGTCACCGCGGCCAGGAAGATCAACGACCTCATGGTCGAAGGAAAGGGCTCCATACACGACACCATGGTCGCGATGTCAAATGCCGAGGGCTCCTTCCGGCTGATGATGGAGATACGCAACCGCATGATCGAGGCCGTCAACCGCCTGCTTCAGACGCAGGTATAGGGGCTGGAGAGACGCGTGGATCGTTTGCTCAAACTGTTCGGGGATCTCGGCGGGTTCTGGCAGGGTTTGAATCCGCCCCAGCGAATCGCCGCCACCTCGATTGGCCTGATCGCCGCCGGCACCCTCGCGCTCCTCGTCAATCTCGCGAGCAGGCCCCAGTACACGACGTTGTACTCCGACCTCAGCCCCAGCGACGCGCAGGAGATGGTCGAGCAGCTCCGAACTCGCCAGGTGCCGTTCGAGCTGACGCACGCCGGGACGGCGATCCATGTCCCGCTCGAGCGCGTCTACGACCTGCGCCTGGAGCTCGCGGCCCAGGGCCTGCCCAGTGCCGGCCCGGTCGGCTTCGAGATCTTCAACGACTCCGGTCTGGGCCTGACTCCCTTTCAAGAGAAGGTGCGCTACCGGCGGGCGCTCGAAGGCGAGCTCTCGCGAACGGTCAGCCAGATCGCGGCGATCGAATCGGCGCGCGTGCACATCAACATCCCCGACCGGGCTGTGTTCCGGAGGGAACAGACGAGGGCAAGCGCCGCCGTCGTGGTGAAGCTGCGCTCCGGCCGCACCCTTGGCCCCAGCAAGGCCGCGGGGATCGGTCACATGATCGCGGCGGCCGTCGAAGGTCTGGAGGCCGATCAGGTCACCTTGCTCGACACGAATGGCCGCCTGCTGAGCCGACCGAGTTCGAACGAAGAGGATGGGCTCGCGGTCGCGGTGTTTGACGCTCAGAGGGTGATCGAGAAGACCCTCGCCTCGCGCGCTCAGAGACTATTGGACGCCGCCCTCGGTCAGGGAAGGTCCGTCGTCACGGTTTCCGCCGTCATCGATCGCAAGCGCATCGAGGAGAACGAGGATCGTATCAACCCGGATGAGACCGCAGTGCTGAGCGAGCAGCGCACGGAAGAGGAGCGCTCGGAGCCCGTTCCGATTGCGAGCGGGGTACCGGGGACGCAATCCAACGTGCCGGGGGCGCCCGGCGCGAGCGCAACGACTGGCCAGCCATCCACGGAGACCATCACTCGCGAGACCTTGAACTTCGAGATCACACGCACCAAGAGCCACACAGTGATACCCATGGGAGGCTTGCAACGACTCTCCGTGGCGGTTCTCGTCGACGGTACCTACACCGTCCCCGAGCTCCCAGCCGGTGCCGAGGAGACCCAACCAGCGCCGCCGGTCTACGAGCCCCGCAGCGCCGAGGAGCTCGGACAGATCACGCAAATCGTGCAACGAGCCGTCGGCTTCGACGGGGAGCGCGGCGATCAGATCGCCGTTCAGAACCTGCAGTTCCGCTCTCCGCTGGAAGACGTCGGGGCGGGAACGAGCTTGCCCTTGTGGCGGAGCCCGGAGTTCTTCCTGCTGCTCCCATCGGTCGCGCGCACCCTCGCACTCCTCGGCGGGATCCTCATGGTGATCTTCTTCGTTCTGCGACCCGCGCTGAAGCAGCTCGCGATGGCCAACGTCCTCACCGCCAACACGGGTGGGCGAGAGGGCGAAGGCGAAACGGGAAGGCTCGAAGTCCCCAAGCAAGCGGAGCTCTTGATCCCCCTCTCCAAAGATGACGCCAGGATGGCTGCCAACACGATGAGACAATGGCTGCGCGAGTAGGTCGGGGAAAGCGACGCATCAGCGGGCCGCACCGCGTTGCCGTCATCCTGCGCCTCCTCGACGAGGAAGTCGCGATGGAGGTCCTGCGTGAGCTGGGCGACCGCGACCTCGCTCGCATCAACCGGGCGGACAGCGACCTCGGTCAACCTACCGAGGACGTGGTTCGCGGGATCGCAGCGGAGTTCAAAGAGCGCCTCTTCGGTGGCGGCCACGAGCTCGCAGGGGTTCAGAGCAAGCGCGTGGAATCCCTGATCCGCCAGGCATTCGACGAGGAGCGCCTCGAGGCCATCCTCGGCCGCGAGGACATCGACATCGGAAGGATCTCCGACACGCTTGTCGAGATCGATCCGCGCGTCATCGGCCGCATCCTGACGCGCGAGTACCCGCAGACCTGTGCGCTCATCCTGTCTCAGCTGCCATCGGTTCAGGCGTCCCAGGTACTCCTCTCGCTACCGGAGGAGCTGCGGATAGACGTCATCATGCGTCTCGCGCGGATGGAGAAGATCGGCGAGGACATGCTCGAGGAGCTCAATCGCGCGCTCGAGCGCGAGATCGCGGGCTTCGAGGGAGCTTCTCAGGCGCAGGAGATGGAGGGCGTCGATCTCGCGGTTCAGCTCTTCATGAACATGGACCGCACGAATGAGGCCGCATTGCTCGACGCGATCGCAGAGCAGGACGAAGAGATCGCGGACCTGATCCGCGAGCGCATGTTCACCTTCGACGACCTGCTCGGTGTCGATGACCGCGGCATTCAGACGGTCCTGCGCAACATCGACAACCAGACTCTGGTACTCGCTTTGAAGGGTGCCGAGCCCGAGATGCTCGACAAGTTCCTCTCGAACGTTTCTCAGCGCGTCTCGGCATCGCTCGTCGAGGACCTCGAGACGATGGGGCCCGTGCGTCTTTCCGAGGTAGAGAACTCGCAGCAGAAGATCGCGAACATCGCCCGCGAGATGGTGGACCGAGGCGAGATCGTCATTCCCGGGAGAGGCGAAGATGAGCTCGTCTGAGTTTCTGCGCCGCCTCCAGCTCGTCGATCTGAACGAGTCCGATGCCACGCCTCCGTCGCAGTCGTTCGAGGAGTCTGTAGAGTTCGAGCGGGTCGAGGCACAACCGGCGCGTGAGATCACCCCGGAGCAGGCATACAAGAACGGCATCGCGGAAGGCGAGCGCATCGGGCGCGAAGCGGCGATCAAGGAGTTGGCTCCGGTTCTCGACCAGCTCAACGCCGTGGCCTCCTCGATGGCGCGGGTTCGGGAGCAGCGACTGGAAGAGGTCGAGGGCGAGCTCCTCGGAATCGCCACGGAGATCGCACGGCGCATCCTGCGAGGGGAGCTGCACCAGCCCGGCGACGCCGTCGTGCGCATGGCCCGCGCCTGCATCCTCGAGATCCGCGACGAGGGGAGCGCCGTGCTGCGCGTGCACCCCGGAGATCTCGAGCTGATCCGCGTACACCTGGCCGAGCTCGAATCCGAGCTCGCAGACGTTTCGATCCGCGCCGAAGCCGACGCCTCCATCGAGCGCGGCTGCGTCGTCCTCGAGACGCCGACGCACTCCTACGAGGGTCGGCCGGAGCGAATCCTCGACGCCGCGCTGCAGCAGCTGGCCGGGACGGTGGAGGAGGAAGGGTGATGTCGACGCCCGCCGCACTGCTGAACGTCGTGGAGGGGCTGGCTCCGCCCAAGGGCGGCTTCCTGACCGGCGTGCGCGGCGTGCTGGCCGAGGCGGACGGACTCGACCTGCCGATCGGAGGCCTCGCGGAGATCGAGAGCCCGCTGGGCTTCACAGCTGCCGAAGTCGTGGGGTTCCGCGCAAAGTCCGTACAACTCATGCCCCTCGGCTCCACGCGCGGCGCGGGGCCTGGCTGCAGGGTCTGGCCACGCACACACCAGGCAGCCGTGCCGGTGACCCGCCGCATGCTGGGGCGCGTGATCGACGCGATTGGACAGCCGATCGATGGAGGTCCTCCCCTGCGACCCGAGGCACAGGTGCCGCTCTACGCCGACCCCATCTCGCCGCTGGATCGACCCGTGATCGACACGCCACTCGACGTCGGGGTGCGCGCCATCAACTGCGCCACGACGCTGGGGCGGGGGCAGCGCGTCGGCTTGTTCGCGGGCTCCGGGGTCGGCAAGAGCACCCTGCTGGGCATGATCGTGCGAGGCACAGACGCCGACGTGCGCGTCGTCGCCCTGATCGGCGAGCGGGGCCGGGAGGTGCGCGAGTTCATCGAATGCGAGATCGGCGAAGCGCGCGAGACGACGGTCGTGGTCGCGGTTCCCTCCGACTCCTCGCCGCTCTTGCGCACTCGCGGAGCCTACGTGGCGACGGCGATCGCGGAGTGGTTCCGAGATCAGGGGCTAGATGTGTTGCTCCTGATGGACTCGATCACGCGCTTCGCGTTCGCGGAGCGAGAGATCGGCCTGGCGCGCGGCGAGCCCGCAACCACCAAGGGCTACACACCCAGCGTGTTTGCCGAGCTGCCCAAGTTGCTCGAGCGCGCTGGCCGCAGCCGCAGCGGCAGCATCACGGGGATCTACTCCGTACTCGTGGAAGGCGGCGACATGGAGGATCCCATCGCGGACAGCCTACGGGCCATCCTCGACGGCCACATCGTCCTCTCTCGCGATCTCGCGGAGCGAGGACAGTTTCCGGCAATCGATGTCCTGAGCAGCGTGAGCCGCGCGATGCCGATGGTCACGCAGACCGAACACCGCGAGCTGGCTACCGGCATTCGCAAGCTACTCGCCGCCTACCGCGATGCCGAAGACCTTATCCAGGTCGGCGCGTACGCCAAGGGCAGCGACCCCGTCGTCGACGAGGCGATCCAACGCCGCTCGCTCATCGAGGGACTGCTGAAGCAGAGCAAGGAGGAGTCGGTCTCACTCGCGCAATCCCTGGACGAGCTGCGGAGCGTCCTTTCGGAGGAAGTCCAGTGAGACGCTCGAAGCTCGAGACGATCGCGCGCCTTGCCAAGCTGGAAACGGACCGCGCCTTGCGCGGGCTCGGTGAGGCCCATGGGAACGTGCGAAGAATAGAGACGTCACTCGACCTCGTCCGCGAGAGCAGTGCTACCTCACGGCACCTCCGTACTATCGATACGGGCCAGCACGCAGATGCCGGCGTGTTGGCGACCGCAGACCGATACGAGCGCGGGCTACGAGAGAGAGACGAATCCTTGACGGGCGAGCTCATCGAGGCGCGAGACGCGCACGAGAAGGCTCGAGCCGGCGTGGCGGAGGCAAAGCTGCGCGTGCGCGCCATCGAGAACGCGATCGCCCGGCGCGCACAACGGAGGCAGCTGGAGGCGCGACGGGCCGAGACTCGACGCATCGACGAGCTCTCGCGAAACGCAACTCGGTCCGGGGAGAACCTGTGATGCGCTGGGAGCTCACCCCGCTCACGCTCCTCGCAACCCTGTTGCTGGCCGCAGCGGAGCCGAACGAGATTCTCGCACCCGAGCAGCCTAGCTCCGCAGTGCAGGCGCTCGAGCTCGAAGTACGCGAGAGCGCACTCCGTCTTCTCGAGGAGGATCTCGAGCGCCGGCTCGCCGAACTCACCGCCCTACGCGAAGAGGTGTCCGCTGTGCTCGCTCCAGGAGAAGAGGAGTCGGACCGAGACCTCAAGACCCTGATCTCGTTTTACCAGGCCATGAAGCCGAAGAACGCGGCGCTCTTGCTGGAGAAGCTTCCGATGCAGCTCGCGGCGGATGTTCTCGCCTCCATGAAGACCCGTGAGGCCGGGAAGATCCTCAACGTGATGGCTCAGGAGCGCGCGGTTCGAATCTCGCGACTGATGGCGGGGGAAAGGCGATGAGCCAGGCGTTGCTGATCCCGCTGGTTCCGATGACGCCAGCTCCCAATCTGGAGACGCTGGCGCCAGAGGGGAGCGCTGCGCCCGCGCCGAGCCCGGAAGGACTCGGCGACACCTTCCAGGAGGCGCTTCGGACGGCCGCACTGCTTCTCGAGGAGATCCGCCTCGACCCGCCACAGGTCGCCACCACCGGTGTGGAGCTAGGGGAGTCTTCCGAGCTGGACATCGCCCTCCCCTATGAGGGCCTTCCGATCGATGCAGCGCCCGAGCTGGACGCGACTCCGCTGCAGCGGCTTGCCGATCTCGCGGAGACTTTGGAGACCCCGAAGTCGGGCGACCCCGTGCCAGACCGATTCGCGCCGTCCACTCGCGAGCCCGAGCCGCCTGTCGAGAACACCGAGCCGCTATCGCCCCGAGGGGTGCAGCTCGAACTCGGGCAGCAGCTCGCGGACTCTCTCCCACACGCGGAGGTCCGGGACTCCGGAGCGCCAGCACAACCCGGTCCGACAGGGGAAGCTGCCCCCGGCGCCCCGCCCGTCGGGCTCGAGGTGAGCCCGGGGCCCGGACAGGGCGAGACGCCCTTGCAGCAATCGACGCCGCGCGAGCAGGTGCCGGCAACCGAACTCCTCAACCGAGAAGCCCCCCTCCCGAGTCCGCAGAGCGCCGAGGTCGCAGCCCCGCCTCGGAACGCCACGCCTCAAGCTCTCACGGCTCCGAGCTCCGCCGGCATGGCGGAGGCTCCCGTCGAACAGCCGCCCACCGCGCCGGCGGGTCTTCCGGAGTCCGAGCTGTCAGGCGAGCGCGCTACTTCGAATCTCCCCGACGCGCCCGAGAGCGGTCGCACGAGCCCGGGCGCCGCGTCCCCGCCGAGCCAGGACCTGGCGCACGACGGGAGGGAGTACTCGAACAGACCGGGTGCCGATCCATCGCAGAGCCACGCAACCACCCGCGAGGTCCAGGACGCTCCCGCTCCCCGACCGCTGGAAGACGTGAACAGCCCCACGCCCCAGACGACGCAGGAGGCACGTTCGGCACGGGAGGCGAGCCCGACGCGAGAGCTGCGAGCCCTACCCGAGCTGCCGGTACGGAACGAGACCGACATCATCCGCGAGGCGCGCATGCTCGCGCGAGCGGGCGGCGGCGAGGCGCGCATTCAGCTCCACCCGCCGCAGCTCGGCGAGCTGAGCTTGCGGGTCACGGTCACGGAGCACACGGTGACCGTCAGCATCGTGGCGGAGCACACGCAGATCGCCGACTTGATGGCGCGTCACCTGCCCGAGCTCCGCCAGGCGTTGCAGGCGACTGGCCTTCGATTCGACAACCTCGAGCTGGATGCGCGCTCGGCCGCGGACAACCTCGACACCTTTGGCCAAGCCGCCGATGGCGAGCCGCGCGGGTACGGGACGGAACGGCAGGGCGGACTCCTGGCCTCGAGATTCCCCGAAGGCCAATCGCCGCTACCGAGCGTCCCCGTGAACTCGCTCGGAACGGTCGACGTGACGATCTGACTGGGAAGGAAGCAGCGATGGAAGAAATAGCGGGACTGGCAAGGACCGACACGTTCGAGAGCTCGACCTCGACGCTCGAGCAGGCGGGTCTGGATCGCGACGCCTTTCTGAAGATCTTCCTGACGCAGCTCCAGTACCAGGATCCCCTGAATCCTCAGGACTCCGCGCAGCTCAGCGCACAGCTCGCGACCTTCAGCGAGCTGGAGCAGTCGGTCATCCAGGTGGGACAGCTGCGCGAGATCAACGAACACCTCGAGGAGCTGATCGAGGCATCCACCAGGGCCCAAGCTCCGACCACGCTGGATCCCGTCTCGCTGATCGGCAAGCGGATCGAGGTGAAGGTGGACGAGATCTTCGTACCGGGATTGGGGGAATCGATCGAGCTCGGTTTCGATCTCGAGCAGTCCGAACTGGAGTTCCTGAACTTTCTGGCGCTAGACGCGTCGGGTGCGCCTCTCGGGCTCGGGAGCGTCAGCGCGCAAGCTGGCAACCCGCCTTCGTCGACGTTCGCACCGGGGCACTACGCGCTGGTGTTCCAAAACGGCGCTCCGCAGCTGCGGGCACCCGGCCAGGATCCGATCGACCTCGCCTTCCTGCCACTGACCGACCTGCCCAACGGCGAGCTGGGTGTGGACCTCGATCCGAACGCCGAGCAGCCGGTGTTTCTCCCGGGCTCCACCTATGGCTTCGAGGTCGAGGGGAGCCGCAGCAACGAACAACGCACGACGCTCGACACGACCACCTCGGGAACGGTGACCGGTGTGCGCATCGTAAACGGATTTCCGGTCCTCATCGTCGGGGGCCAGGAAATTGATCCATCCAAGATCGTTCAGATTCAGTAAAGGAGAATGTTGAAATGGGAGTTCTGACGAGTCTTTTTGCGGGTGTGTCGGGGATGAATGCTGCGGGGCAGCAGATCTCCGTCATTGGTGACAACATTGCGAACGTCAACACGCCGGGATTCAAGGCGTCCCGGGCCGAATTCCAGGACGTCCTGGCCGGCAGCCTCGGCGGCCAGGGGAGCGCCAGCCAGATCGGCGCCGGCGCCCGCATCTCCGGTGTGAACCAGGACTTCACCCAGGGTTCGCTCGAGTCGACCGGGGTGACGACGGACCTCGCCATCGACGGCGGCGGATTCTTCCTGGTCCAGGACAGCACGGGCGTCTTCTACACACGCGCCGGGATATTCCGACTCGATGACCAGCAGAACCTGGTCAACGGGCAAGGCCAGGCGGTGCTCGGATTCGGAGTCTCGCCGGCCGGGATTCCCAGTGGCGGGCTCGCAGCGATCCAGCTCTCCAACGCGGCGTCGGTGCCATCGCCCACGTCCCTGGTCGATGTCAACGTCAACATCGATCCGAACGACACGGCGATCCCGGCGGGAAACCCGTTCGACCACCTCGATCCGGTCAACACCGCCAACTTCCAGACCGGGATCCGCACGTTCGACTCGCTGGGCAACCCGCGGAACGTCACGATCCACCTCCGCAAGAACGATGCGGCCGCCAACAGCTGGTTCTGGTACGCGGGGGCGAATCGCAGCGACCTGGACATGGCGGCCTACGGGGGAGCCTTCGCTCAGGGTCCCGCCAATGCACAGAGCCAGTTCATCGCCATCCAGAGCGGAACGCTCACCTTCGACGCCACGGGTGTTCTCAGCCTCGAGACCACCGCGGCTCTCTCGATCCAGTACGACCACGACGGGGATGGGGCGCTGGACGGAGCGGCCGAGCCGACCCCACAGCTCTGGCGCTGGGCGGATGGGGCCAACTCCGAGACGATGGCCTTCGACTTCGGCACCTCGCTCGCCGAGGGAGGAACGGGAGCGGATCAAACGACCCAGTTCGGTGGCTCCTCGGCCGCGGGCGTGAACAACTTCGTTCGCTTCATGGACCAGAACGGCTTCTCCGCCGGCTCGCTCCAGGGCGTTTCGATCGACGAAGATGGCTTCGTGACCGGCTCGTTCTCCAATGGGCAGGTAACCCGGCTCGCTCAGGTCGCACTGGCGACCTTCCCGAGCGTGGGGGGCCTGGATCGCATAGGCCGGAACAACTACACGGAGACATCCCAATCGGGAAACGTGATCATCGGCTCGCCGAACCAGGCCGCACTCGGCGCGATCCGATCCGGGTTCCTCGAGCAGTCGAATACCGACCTCGCGGACCAGTTCGTCAAGATGATCATCGCACAACGCGCTTTCCAGGCGAACGCGCGGACCATCAGTACCTCGAGCGACCTGTTGGCACAGCTCGTGACACTCGGTCAGTAGTGAGGTTGAAGGGGTAAAGCATGGCGGAAGAGGAAGCGAAGCCTGAGGCGGAGGACCTCGAACCGGACGAGTTTCCCACGAGAAAGCGGCGCGTCGTTCTTGGCGCGATTGGCGCAGCGGTCATCGCCGTCGGCGCCGCTGGATACCTGATACTGGCGCGCGGCTCGGACGAAGGCCGAGAGGGCGAGCTCAGAGCGTCCCGGGAGACCTCGCGAGAGGCGAGCGTGCCGGCGACCGCGGTGGATGGGATCGACTACGAAGAGGAGCTCGGTGTCATCTTGCCGCTGGCGTTGGTCTCTGCGGAGGGCGGAGCAGGGGAACACGGCGATCGCCACATCGGCAAGATCGTCCCGCTCGACGACTTCGTGGTGAACATCAGCGACCGTGAGCGGGACCGCTACCTCAAGCTGAAAGCCGAACTCGAGCTCTCGAATCCGGAGCTCACCGACGAGCTCGATCAGCGGATGCCGCAGATTCGCGATCTCATCATCGGCTTGCTCGGGAACAAGTCCTTCGAGGAGGTGCGGACAATCGAGGGGAAGAACTTCCTGCGGGAAGAGATCCTTCTGCGAATCAACTCGCTTCTCGTATCCGGGAAAGTGAAGCGAGTGTTCTTCACGGAGTTCGTCGTTCAGTGACCGAACAGATCCTCGAGCAGCACGAGATCGATCAGCTTCTACAAGCTGTTCGAGCCGGCAAGATCCCGACTTCGAGGGATTCGCTCGTTCCGCTCCTCAATGCGGAATCGATGGATTTCTCGAATCCGAGCTGGAGCCAGGATCGTATCATCCGCCGTCGCCTTCCCGTACTCGATCTCATATTCGACCGGCTCGGGCCTTTGATACAGATCACGCTCACCAAGAGCCTCCGCTTCCCAATCCGCGCCGAATCCTTCGCGATGGAGCTCCAGAAGTTCGGGGATTTTCGGACGCAGTTCGAGACGCAACCCTGCATGTTCGAGGTCATGCGCCTGGACCCTCTTCGGGGGTACTCCATCATGGTGTTCCCCCCGAACATCCTCTACGCGCTGATCGATGCCCTGATGGGAGGCCTCGGGGTGGGCGAGTTGCCCACAGACCGCGAGGTCTCCGACATCGAGGCGAGCTTGCTCGAGAAGCCCCACATCGAGACCTTGCGAGACTTCGAGAACGCCTGGAGGCCGTGGTTTCCGCTACGCGTGGAGCACGTTCGATCCGACCGCAATGTGCGGGTCTTCAGCACGATCGGAGACGACGAAGTTTGCCATATCGGAAAGATCGTCATCGCTGGCGACGTGCTTCCATCCTCACCTATCTACTTCGTTCTCCCCTATGCGAGCCTGGAGCCGCTTCTCGAGGCGACGTCTGGACGCGCGGGAGAAGAGAACGACCCCAACTGGCGCGTCAACCTGGAGAACAACGTCCAGGACTCAGAGGCCGAGTTGTCCGCTCGGATCGGGAGCACCTGGCTCCCTACGTCGAAGGTGCATTCCATCGCGGAGGGAGATGTCTTCGAGTTGGATCGGCGAATCGACGAAGACATCGACTTGCTCGTGGAAGGAGAGCCCATCTACAAGGGTCGGATCGGCCACAGCCATGCCAACTACGCCGTGCGAGTGACCACGCGCCGCGTGATCAAGCGTGACTTTGTCGATCGTACCTCGGGCCAAACACTGGTTCGCAAGGGCTTGATCACGAGTGAGCAGCTCTCCGTCGCCCAGCTCGACGAGCGCATCAATCGTAGACTCTTGCTCGATTCACTTGAGAGCCGCGGCTGGGTGGAGCGCCGCGTTCTCGAAGCCGCTCTTCAAAGCTGAGGGAGGATGCTGTGCCCGAAGGAACCAAGACCGAAGCGAGAGGAGATGACGGATTCGAGTTGCTTCTCGATGTTCCGCTTCAGGTGTCCGTCCAGCTCGGACGGACGCGGATGCGCATCCAGGAGCTGCTCGAGCTCTGTCAGGGCTCCGTAGTCGACCTCGACCGCTTGGCGGGCGAGCCCGTCGATATCCTGGTGAACGGTCATCCCGTCGCTCTCGGAGAGATCGTGGTTGTAAACGAGCGTTACGCCGTGCGCATCGTATCCGTGAACAATCCCACGGAGCGCCTCGAGTCCTTGCGATGAGGCCACTCGGAGCCGCCGTGATGGCGCTTGTAGCGGCCGCATCGGTGGCCACATTCGCCCGAGCTGCCGAAGAAGGCAGTGGCGCCAATCCGCTCGCCGCGATCGAGTCTTTCCCAACCCCCATGGCAGCTCCGGTGACGCGGATTGCCCTGATCTTGGCGGGAATCAGTGCGGTCAGCGGGGGCCTGGCTCTCTGGTCGCGACACAAGCGCCGCGCCATAGCCGGATCAGATGCCAACATTCGAATACTGGCAAACCGCAGCCTCACCAGTCGCCACCAGGTCGTCTTGCTGGATGTGGGCGGTCATCGGCTCCTGGTCGGAACCGGTGCCGATGCCGTTACCATGCTGGTGGATCTTACCGAGAACGAGCTCTTCTCCCACACTTTGGATCGACAGATCCCGGAGGCCAAGGCTCAGGCAGGCACGGATTTCCTGCATTCGATAGGGAAGTTCGAGGGACTCGATGGCTAAGAGCCGTCGCTGGATTGCGCTCGCGTCATTCGGCATCTGCGCCCTCTTGCTGGGGAGCGCATCGGTCGCGTACGCGCAAGAGGGCGGGATCCTCAGCGACGCCCTTGCGGATCTAGAAGCCCTCACCTCCAACCCCGAGAAGCTCACACCCGCTTTTCGACTTGCCATCCTCATGACACTGCTCTCCCTGGCACCGGCGATGGTGATGATGGTGACCTGCTTCGTCCGCATCGTGATCGTGTTGACGCTTCTGCGGCAGGCGATCGGCGTCGCGACCGTGCCTCCTACGCAGGTCCTGGTCGCTCTCTCACTCTTTCTCACGATATTTGTCATGCAGGATACCTTCACTACCGCCTATAGCTCGGGTGTTGGTCCCTTCCTGCGCGGAGAACTCGACGATACGGTCGCCTTCGAGGCTTCGGTCGCGCCCTTTCGCGAGTACATGTTGCGCCAGACCCGGGACGAAGACCTTCTTCTCTTCGAGGAGATCTCGAACACCCCTCTGCCAGATGACCCTGCGCAACTCAGTCTCGCCACGCTCACTCCCGCGTACATGCTGAGCGAGCTGAGGACAGGATTCATGATCGGCTTCATGCTTTTTCTTCCCTTTCTGGTCGTCGACATGGTGGTCGCATCCACCCTGTTATCCATGGGGATGATCGTAGTCCCCCCCATCATGATCTCCCTTCCGCTCAAGCTCATGATCTTCGTACTCGTAGACGGATGGAATCTTGTGGTGGGTGCCCTGGTTAGAGGCTTGGTATGAACATCGACATGGTCATCGACATCTATCGCGAGATGCTCCGAACAGCGGCCATGGTGGCGGCTCCGATTCTCGGGACGGCCATGCTCGTCGGGCTGGGGGTCTCTCTCCTTCAGACGCTCACCAGCATCAACGAACAGACACTCACATTCGTCCCGAAGATCGCAAGCATCGCGCTTGTCGTCGGACTCACATTGCCATGGATGCTGATGCAGCTCATGAAGTTCCTGACGCTCATCCTGACCCACGCTCCAGGACTGGTGTTCGCATTCTAGGACTAGCGGAGTGATCGTCTTATTCGCGCTCGTGATGGCTCGCGTTTTCGGCCTCTTCTTGGGCGCCCCCATCTTTTCCACCCAGCGAGTGATGCCGAGGCGCATTCGAATGATGCTCGCCGCTCTGATTGCACCCGCGCTCATGCCGGCTGCGATGTCCGATCAGCTTCCACAAGATGGTTTCGCGGTGACAGTGGCAATAGCCGGAGAACTGGCCATCGGCTTCGCGATCGGGCTGCTGACACGCTTCGTCTTCGCCGCCTTCCAGATCGCGGGAACGATCATGGGCTACCAGATGGGCCTGGCGATGGCCAATGTCATCGATCCCGAGTCGAACCGGCAAGTCGGCGTGCTCGGAACACTACATGTGACCATGATCGCGGTGATGTTTCTACTCGTGGACGGTCACCACATGTTGATCCGAGGCCTAGCTACGAGCTTCGAGGCGTTCCCCGTCGGGGGCGTGCTGCAGACGGGAGTGCTGGCACAAGCGGTGTTCGCTTCGGGAGGGAGCATGTGGGAGGCAGGAGCCCGCATCGCCGCACCCGTTACCGGAATCATGCTCCTGATCAACGGCATGCTCGGGCTGATCAATCGAGTAATGCCTCAGATGTCCATCTTCAACATCGGGTTCCCGCTCAGCGCGTTTGCAGGATACATGGCGGTCCTACTTACCATCCCCGAGTCCGCCTCGTTCTTCGTGAGAGCGTACGCTCGAGTCGAGCTCGATATCGCCCGACTCGTCGGAGGCTAGGCCATGGCGGACGATGTCGAACGCTCAGAACAACCAACTCCGAGGAGGCGAGAGCAGGCGCGCAAGAAGGGTCAGATAGCGATCAGCCAGGAGGTCTTTGTCGTCGCCAATCTACTCGCGGTGAGCCTGACGCTCCTGGCTATTCAGGACATTCCCGTACGCGAGGCGCTGAAGACGATCCCGCAGATCTGGCAGCCACAGATCGAGCTGGATCCGGCCGGGGCAAGCGAGCTGCTCAGAACAGCCTTTTCCGGCGCTGCTGTCGTCCTTCTCCCCATCCTTGGAGCGGCGGCGATCGCAGCCCTGATCGCGGGCCTGATTCAGACACGGGGAAATATCGCTTCCGAGCGCATCAAGCCGAAAGCGAACAAGCTCAGTCCGGCCAGAAATCTCTCCCGTATCTTCAAGACGAGCGGTCCCATCGAGATCCCGAAATCCCTATTGAAGCTCGCCATCGTCGTCGCTGCCGTGGGTTACACAATCTCCTCCAACTTCGACGAATACCGCGGCCTGCCTCGCCTGACCTTGTTTCCGATCATCAGCTTCCAGCTCGGCATGGTCGTAAAAGCATTTATCGCCGGAAGTCTCGCCCTAATCATCGTGGCTCTCATCGATTACGCCTACATGTTCTGGAAGACGGAGAAGGGGCTGAAGATGAGCAAGAGCGAGGTGAAGGACGAGATGAGGCAGATGACGGGCGATCCGCTGGTGCGCGCCCGGATGTTGAGCCTACAGTTCGAGCGCGCGCGGGAACGGATGATGGAAGCTGTTCCCAAGGCAGATGTCGTCCTGACAAATCCAGAGCACATTAGCGTCGCTCTTCGCTACAAGCGCGGAGACATGGCAGCGCCCACGGTTGTCGCCAAGGGCGGGGGCTTTCTGGCCTTCCGGATCCGAGAGATTGCCCGAGAGGCGGGGATACCTATCGTGGAGAATCCGCCCCTCGCCCGGGCACTCTATCGGTCGGTCCGGGTTGGCGAATCGATCCCCGAGCGGCTCTACGAAATCGTCGCAGAGGTTCTCGCCTACGTCTATCGACTTGATCGAGCGAGGGGGGTCGCATGGTAGCAACCGGAGCAGCGAGTACGGGAGCGAAACTACGCGGCCAGCTCGGGCTCGGAGCCGCAGTCGTCGGGATCCTGATGATCCTCCTGGTTTTGCTCCCGCCCTTTGTTCTCGACATCGGTCTCAGCATCAATCTGGCGCTGGCATTGTTGATTCTCATGGTGTCGCTCTACGCAGTGCACCCACTGGAGATATCGTCGTTTCCCACCATCTTGCTTCTCGCCACGCTCTATCGGCTCGCGCTCAACATCGCATCGACTCGGCTCATTCTGCTGAACGGAGACCAGGGGGCATCCGCCGCGGGGGATGTCATCGAGGCATTCGGCCAGGTCGTCGTGGGAGGCAGCTTTGCGGTCGGAATCGTCGTTTTTGCCCTCTTCGTGATCATCAACTTCGTCGTCATCACCAAGGGTTCGGGGCGCATCGCGGAGGTAGCAGCTCGTTTCACCCTTGACGCCATGCCCGGCAAGCAGATGGCGATCGACGCCGATCTCAACGCGGGTACGATCAACGAGGCGCAGGCGGTGGAGCGCCGGCGCGAGATTCAGGACCAAGCCGACTTCTACGGCTCGATGGATGGTGCCAGCAAGTTCGTCCGGGGCGACGCAGTTGCCGGCCTCCTCATCACCTTCGTGAACATCATAGGCGGTCTGGCAATCGGGACCTTGCAAAACGGCATGAGCTTTGCGGAGGCCGCTGCGACCTATACCTTGCTCACCGTTGGAGACGGCCTGGTGTCGGCGGTCCCTTCACTGCTGATCTCCGTTGCCGCAGGTATCATCGTCACTCGGGCAGGAGCCAACGACGAACTGGCAGCGGAGCTGACCGGCCAGCTTTGGAAGCGTCCGACTCCGCTCGCCGTCTCCTCCGGAGTACTCGCTCTTCTGGCGATCGTCCCCGGCCTCCCCACATTGGCTTTCGGTCTCCTCTCCGCCGGTCTCGGACTGGGCGCGTACCAGATCTCGCGGGCATCCGCGGAGAGCGAAGCCTCGGAAAAGCAGAAGGAGGGGACCGACCAGCCAACGCCCGAGCGACCTATCGACTTGCTGCAGCCTCCGGATCCGCTCGAGCTTCACATCGGTTACGGCCTCATCGACCTGGTCGATCCGAAGAAGAACGGAGAGCTTTTGGAGCGCATTCGCACGCTTCGCCGCGAATTCACTTCGGGTATGGGATTCCCGGTCCCCTTGGTCCGCATCCGCGACAACATCCAGCTCGGGTCGGAGGAGTACAACTTGCTGGTTCGAGGCGTGCGCATGGGCCGCGGCACGATCTACTCCGACCACCTGCTCGCCATCGGACCGCCCGGCGGCGGCCCGAAGCTCGAAGGGATAGAGACGACAGA
>JAUXJB010000206.1 GCA_030624945.1 Deltaproteobacteria bacterium
CGGCAATGGAACTGACCCGAGAGCAGCTCCTCGACAGCTACCGACGGATGCGAACGATCCGGGCTTTCGAGGAGCGCCTGAACGACATGGTCATGGCGGGCAAGCTGTCCGGCTTCCTGCACCTCTACGCAGGACAGGAGGCCGTGGCTGTCGGCGTCGCGAGTCACCTCACCGACAGCGACTATTTCTCCTCGACCCATCGGGGCCACGGGCATTGCATCGCGAAGGGCGTCGACGTGAAGATCATGATGGCGGAGCTCTTCGGGCGGGCGACCGGCGTGTGCAAGGGCAAGGGCGGATCGATGCACATCGCGGACCTCGACCGGGGCATGCTCGGCGCAAACGGCATCGTCGGGGCGGGCATTCCGCTCGCGGTGGGGGCCGGCTTGACGGCGGCCACGAAGAAAACGGGCGCGATCTCGGTGACGTTCTTCGGCGATGGCGCCTCCAACCAGGGCGCGTTCCACGAATCGGCGAACCTCGCCGCGCTCTGGAAGCTCCCGGTGCTCTTCGTCTGCGAGAACAACGGTTACGGCGAAGCAACCCCCGCCGACTTCGCACTGAGCGTGAAAGACGTCGCAGAACGGGCCGGCTCCTACGGAATTCCGGGGGTCATCGCCGATGGGATGGATTTCTTCGACGTGTATGCCAAGGCCGGTGAGGCAATCGAGAGGGCCCGTGCGGGTGGAGGCCCGACGCTGCTCGAGTGCAAGACGTATCGCTTCTACGGGCACTACGTCGGCGACAACCTCGCCTATCGCACAAAGGAAGAGGAAGAGGAGATGCGTCAGCGTCACGATCCACTGACGGACTTCGAGGAGCGCACCGTCTCCGCGGAGCTGGTGTCATCGGAAGACCTTCGCAACATCGACGGAGACGTGATGGCGCTGCTCGACGAGGCGGTGGCATTTGCCGAGGCGAGCCCGTTGCCGAGACCCGAAGATGTCCTCTCCGATGTCTACGTGAGGTACTGAGAATGGGTAGAGAGATCTCCTATCTCCAAGCCGTGAACGAAGCCCTCCACCTGGCGATGCAAGCCGATCCCGACGTCATCATCCTGGGAGAGGACGTTGCGGGCGGCGGCGGCCGCGAGGACGAGGGCATCGAGGAAGCGTGGGGCGGCGTCATGGGTGCGACCAAAGGGCTGTACAAGGCGTTTGGACCGGACCGAGTGCGCGACACGCCGATCAGCGAGATGGGATTCATGGGCGCCGCCGTGGGCGCGGCCGTCACCGGCCTGCGGCCCGTCGTGGAGCTCATGTTCATGGACTTCATCGGGGTGGCCTTCGACCCGTTACTCAACCAGGCCGCCAAGCTGCGTTACATGTTCGGGGGCAAGGCCAAGGTTCCGCTCACGGTGCGCACCATGACGGGTGCAGGGCTGCGCGCGGCCGCGCAGCACTCGCAGACCCTGTATGGCCTCACGACGGCGATCCCGGGACTCAAGACCGTCTGCGCCTCGACACCGCACGATGTCAAGGGACTTCTGCTCGCGTCGATCCGGGACGACGACCCCGTCATCTTCTGCGAGCCGAAGTCGCTCTACGGCACAAAGGGCGAGGTGCCGGAGGGGGACTACACGGTGCCCATAGGCGTGGCAGCGGTGCCCCTCGAGGGCTCCGACGTCTCCCTGGTCGGGATCGGCGCGACCGTACAGACCGCGCTCGCCGCCGCCAAAGAGCTGGAGCGGGATGGCATTCGGGCGGAGGTCATCGACCTGCGCTCGCTATCGCCCCTGGACGAGGATGCGATCCTGGCCTCGCTCGAGAAGACGGGTCGGCTCGTCGTCATCGACGAGGCCCCACCCCGCTGCGGCGTGGCGAGCGATGTTCAGGGGCTCTGTGTGGATCGCGGCTTCGACTTCCTGAACGCGCCCGTGAAGAAGGTCACGGCTCCACACACGCCCGTCCCGTTCAGCCCCGGCCTGGAGGATGCGTACCTGCCCTCCGCCGAGGATGTGGTTCGGGCAGTGGCTGAGCTCTTCTGACACGCAGCACGAGCTGGAGATCCGTTGGCGGGAGCATTCGAAGAGCTGCGAATTCTCGACTTCACGCGGGGCGTGGCCGGGCCGCTCGCCTGCATGCTGCTCGCGGATCTCGGTGCCGAGGTCATCAAGATCGAGTCGCCGGCCGAGCAGCGGGACGGCACCGAACCCGGCTATCTGTGCTGGAACCGGAACAAGCGACGGGTGGAGCTCGACCTCGAGACGGTCGCCGGATTGCGCAGCGCCCGGGAGCTACTCGAGAGCGCGGATGTCGCCGTCTTCGACGATCCCCCCGAGGAACTCGAGGCGGAGACTGTCCGCGCGCAGTGTCCCCGCCTGCTCTACACCCGCCTGCCGGCCTACGACAGGGCCGGACGTGCGGCGCACCTGCCGCGCGACCACGGGCTGCTCTCGGCGCTGAGCGGTACCGCCTATCAGCAGTCGAGCTGGGAAGACGTCCCGATCTACCTCGTCACGCCGCAGCTTCACTACGCCCACGGTCTGACGGCTGCGGCCGCGATCGCGGCGGGGGTGTACGAACGCGGGCGCACCGGCCTCGGCCAGGAGCTCAGCGTGAGCGGTCTGGACGCGGTCGCCGCGACTTCGAGCGCGAGCCTGCTACGGGGTCCCGAAGCACTGCAGCAGCAGCGCAGATCGGGTACCCGCGGCGGTATTCCGAACTACCGCCTGTATCGCTGCGCGGACGGGCAATGGCTTTTCCTCGGGACCCTCCTGTTCGAACACTTCGTGAAGGCGCTCGAGGCGCTGGAGCTGCTCGACATCCTCGTCATGGACGGCATGGAGGGCGAGCTGGCAAACGTGATGAAGCCGGAAATGTCGGGTGCTGTCTCGGAACGACTGGAAGCGCGCTTCGCGGAGGAGGACCGCGCGAAGTGGCTCCGAATCCTGCGCGAGCACGGCGTCCCTCACGCGCCGGTCGGAGACCGCGCAGACTGGTTCGCGAGCGAGACGGTCGCCGCCAACGAGATGCGCGTAACGCTTCCGCACCCGGACCTCGGGCGCGTGGATGTCCCCGGCGTTCCGATCAAGCTGAGCGAGACGCCGGGCCGCATCAAACACCTGATGGAGACAGCCCGCCCAGAATCCCTGGAGCGACGCACTCCCCGGAAGCCGGGCTCGGCCCCGGCCCGATCGGGAGGGCCGTTGGCCGGGGTCGTCGTCCTCGACCTCGGAGTCATCATCGCGGGCGCGTTCGCCTCGAGCGTGCTCGCCAACTTCGGGGCGGACGTCATCAAGGTCGAGTCGCCCAGCGGCGATCCGTTCCGTCCCTATGGTCTGGGGTTCGTAGGCTTCAACCAGGGAAAGCGCGGCGTGGTGCTGGACCTGAAGCGGCCCGAGGGCCGGGACGTCTTCTACGAGCTGGTTCGCCGAGCCGATGTCGTGTGCGACAACTTCCGGGGCGGGGTGCTGGAGCGCCTCCAGGTCGACTACGACAGCCTGCGCAAGGTCAACCCGCGAATCGTCTCCGCCTCGATCACGGGCTACGGCTCGGAGGGACCGCTCGCAGCCGACCCGGGCTTTGATCCC
>JAUXJB010000153.1 GCA_030624945.1 Deltaproteobacteria bacterium
CACCGCCGTGGATCGCGAGCATGCGCTCGAAGAGCCGCGGGTCTCGTGCGAGACCCGCGACGACATGGCTGCGCAGGCGGGGGTGTCTGCGGAGCTTCAGGAGCGCTCGGGTCAGCACGCGGTGATTGCGGCCGAGCTGCGCGCAGGCTCGCTCGTACACGCGCAGTGGCGCGCCCTTGGCGAGGACCTCGGCGAGCACCTGGGCAGAGCGGAAGCCGAGGCTGATTCCCTCGCCCGTGAGCGGATCGAGGTAGCCCGCCGCGTCGCCGATCAGCACAACTCGGCCGCGCTGCAAGGCCGACGGGTGCTGGTCGAAGGGACCCGCTCCACGGACCGAGGTCGCGGTCTCGGCGCCCGAGAGCCTCGCCACCAGGTTCGGGAAGAGCTGCAGGAGCCGCTCGAAGGGTCCGCCGTCCCCGTCCCAGAGCAGCGCCACGCCCACGAGCTCGGGGCCGACGGGCGTGACGTACGCCTCGGCGCCGTCCGCCCAGTGGACCTCGACGAAGCCGGACCAGGGCTTGATCCGGAAGTGACGGCGGATCCCGTAACGCCCCTGGCGCGGGCTCTCGACGTGGAGACCCGCGCGCTTGCGGAGCGAGCTGTGCAACCCATCGGCCGCCACCAGAAAGCGGCAGCTCTGCACTCCGATCGTCGTGTCCAGTGCGAGAGCATCCGGTCGCGTGTCCCACCCCTCGACGCTCGCGCCGTAGCGGATGTCGACGCCCAGCTCTCTCGCGCGCGCCGTCAGGCACTCGACCAGGACAGGGCGACGCACACCCACGCCCGAACCGACCGGAAACACCGCTTGCGCGACCTTCTCCCCATCGACGTAGCGGATACCGGAGAAGTCCGCGCACTCGCCGCTCGGGATCTCTACGCCCATGGCGCGCAGTGCGGCGACGCCGCTGGGGAGGATGCCCTCGCCGCAGGCCTTGTCCTGCGTACCCGTGCGCTTCTCGAGAACCGCGACCGAGAGACCCCGCTCCGCGCAGCAGATGGCCGTCGCCAGACCCACCGGCCCCGCACCGGCGACGACGACATCAGCGAGCAGCGACACCCGTCGCCTTCTCTGCGGCTCGACTGCGTCCGGGGACGAAGCGCGGCCTCACACCAACACTCTCGGCGTAGCCGGAATGCTCTGCGAGAGCCGCCTCTTCACAGCGGATCCGAACGCGCAGCAGGAACGCGTTCGCAACGGAGAAGACCAGGGACGTGATCCACGCGCCGTGGATCAGCGGGACGGCGAAGATCACCAGCACGACCCCGAGGTAGTTCGGGTGGCGGATGTAGCGATAGGGACCGGTCGTGACGACCGGTTGCCCCGGAACCAGGACCACGCGCGCGTTCCAGGCGGGGCCCAGCGTGAACATCGCCCAGTAGCGCAGGCCCTCGCCGACGAGTGCGAGCGCGAGCATGGGCCAGCCGAGCAGCGCTGCGAAGGGACGCCCGAGCAGCAAGACCTCCGAAGCACACGCCACGAGAAACAGCGTGTGGAGCGCCTTCATCACTCCGAAGTGACCCCGGCCGAACTCGGAGCCGCCGCGCGCGAGCGCGCGCTCGAGATTCCGCCCGCTCAGCCGCAGCTCGAACAGGCGCTGCAGCGCGAGCGCTCCCAGCAGGAGCAGATAGAGGGGGAGGCTCACCAGCGGAGCAGGACGAACTCGGCACAGAAGCCCGGACCCATTGCGATCATCAGCCCGTAGCTCTCCCTTGGCGGCCGTCGCGTCTCCATCGTGTCGCGCAACACCATCAGCACCGACGCGCTCGACAGGTTGCCGAGCTCCCAGAGACTCTTCCAGGTCAGCTCGAACGCCTCGCGCGGGCGTTCCAGGGCCTCCTCGAACGCCTCGAGGACCTTCGGGCCGCCCGGGTGACACACGAAGCTCTCCACGTCCTTCAAGACCAGGCCGTGCTCGGCGAGAAACGCATCCACGTGCGGGCGGATGCCCCTCGCCAGCGAGGGCACCTCCCCGGAGAGCACGACCCGAAAGCCGCGCTCGTCGATGTCCCAGCCCATCGCGTCCTCGGTATGCGGGAAGAACACGGACCGGGAGTCCAGCACCTCCGGCCCTTCGCCGGGCAGCTCGCTGCCCGTCAGCACGACGGCGGCGGCGCCATCTCCGAACAGGCTGCACGCGATCAGGTTGGGCACCGAGAGGTCGTCGAGCTGGAGAGTGAGGCTGCACAGCTCGACCGACAGCAGAACAGCCACCTGGTCCGGATAGGCCCGCAGGTAATCGGCGGCCCGCGCGATCCCGGCGGCACCGGCCACACAGCCCAGGCCGAAGATCGGGGTGCGGCGGATGTCCTGGCGCAGACCGAGGCGGTTCACCAGCCGGGCGTCGAGCGGGGGCACGGCGATTCCCGTGACCGACACCGAGAAGAGATGCCGCACGGCAGCGATGGGAAGTCCGGCGCGCTCGAGCGCATCTCGCAGTGCGCGCTCGCCGAGCTCCACCGCACAGCGCTGGTAGGCGGAGTTGGACGCGCCGAACGAGTCCAGCTTCGAGTACTCGCTCTTCGGGAGAGCGAGGTGGCGTCCGCCCACACGCACGTTGCTGTGCAGCCGCTCGAGCAGCTTGGGGTTGTCGAGTCGCTCTCCCCAGACCTGCTGAAATTCCGCGAGGATCTCCTCTTGCGGGTAGTAGTGCTCGGGAAGCGCCGTTCCGACTGCCGAGATCCTCAAGGTGGGGGCCCTCCCTCGCACGCCTCAGCGATGCAGCGAGAATACTACCCGGCAGTGGCGAAGCCGAGCAGAATACCGGCACTGAGGGCGGATAGCCCCAGCTCCGAAGGGGCTCAGACGGAGCGAGGGAGCAGGGCGATCGCCACGAGGATGATGACCGTCGCGGCCAGCGCATTCACGACGACTCCCGTCCGGATCATCTCGGAGATCTTGATCTGGCCCGTCGCGTACACGATGGCGTTCGGCGCGGTGGCGACGGGGAGCATGAACGCGCAGCTGGCTGCCATCGCCGCGGGGGCGGCAAGGAAGAGGGGGTTGGCCGAGGAGGCGACGGCGACAGAGCCGAGGATCGGGAGGACCACGGAGGTGGTACCGGTGTTGCTCACGAGCTCCGTCATCAGCAGCGTTCCCACCACGGAGATGGCCATGATCGCGCGCAGGTCCACGCTCTGGAGACCGGCCAGCTGCGAGCCGAGCCATTCGGCCAGGCCGGTGTCCACGACCAGCGCCGCCAGGGTCATGCCGCCGCCGAACAGGAGCAGGATGCCCCACGGCAGCTGCACGGCGGTCTCCCAGTTGAGGAGCGGCCCGCCCCGGTACCTGGGATCGCTCGACCCGGCCGGCAGCAGGAAGAGCACCAGCCCACCGCTCATGGCGATCACCGCATCGCTGATCCCGTGCAGACCGGCGATCTCCTGTATGAGCGGGCGAAATGCCCAGGCGAGAGCGGTGAGGCCGAAGACGATGCCGACGCGCGTCTCGGGGCGGGTGATCGGCCCGGTGCTCGCGCGCTCCTCCCGCACCATCTCCTGGACGACAGCGATGTTTGCGCTGTCGTAGCGAAACAGCCAGCGCGCGAGGACCCACCAGGTCACGGGCAGCAGTATGGCGACGACCGGGAATCCGTACCCGAACCACTGGATGAACGAGAGGTCCGTCGCGTAGGTGCTCCGCAGGAAGCCCGCGAGGATCGCGTTCGGAGGTGTCCCGATCAGCGTCGCGATGCCGCCGATGTTGGCGCCGTACATCACGGCAAAGAGCAGACCCACGCTGAGCCGACGACCGCGGGGATCCTCCCCGGCCACCGTCGTCGCGACGGACAGCGCGATCGGAGCCATGAGCAGGGTACAGGCCGTGTTGCTGATCCACATCGAGAGCAGCGCGGTCGAGAGCATGAAGCCCGCGGTCAAGCCGGCGGTGGAGCTGCCCAGCGCTCGCAGCACGAAGAGCGCCCAGCGTCGATGCAGACCGCAGTGCTGGAAGGCCGTGGCGATCAGGAATCCCCCCAGCAGCAGGAACGTGACCGGGCCCGCATAGGTGGGCGCCACCTTGTCGATGTCCGCGATGCCTATGAGCGGTGCCACGACCAGGGGCAAGAGCGACGTGGCCGGTATGGGAATGGGCTCGGTCGACCACCAGACGGCCAGGAGCAGGCCCAGCCCCACAGTCCGCCACGCCTCGATGCTGAGACCTTCCGGCGGCGATGTGATCACAAACAGGACGAGCAGGGCCGGCCCGAGTAGCGCGCCCACCCGCCTGCCGTTCATCGGGGACGTTTGCTCCCACCCCGGTGCGGGGCCGGTTCTTGCTGGCAGGCGAGCACGCGCCGGCAGGCTAGCACACGGCAGCATGGGGCTCCGCGTTGCGGCGAGGACGTGCGAGCGAGTAGGATCGACGGGGAAGAACAATCGCACGCACGCGTTCTCTCGGGACGGTTGATCGCGAGGGCACCCCGCGTTTTCCGGAGAGGACCCCCCGCATGAAGCGACTCCTCGCCTGCTGGGCGGCACTCGCCCTCCTGGCATGTGGAAGCGAGACGCCCCGCGTGGCGGAGGCACTCGAGCCGGTGCGGTTCAGCGCGATCCCGGATCAAGACGAGACGCGCCTGCGCGACAAGTTCCAGCCCATCGCCAAGTATCTCTCCGAGCAGCTGGACGTCCCGGTCGAGTACGTGCACGCCACGCGCTACGCGGACTCGGTGGAGCTCTTCAAGAACGGCGACATCCAGCTGGCCTGGTTCGGAGGTCTCACGGGGGTCCAGG
>JAUXJB010000058.1 GCA_030624945.1 Deltaproteobacteria bacterium
AGAGACCGCGCGGCTCGGGACGCTGGGCCGACGCGCGACGCGCCACTGGCCGAGCGTCTGAGGCCTCGCCGCCTCGAGGATTTCGAGGGCCAGACCCACCTGCTCGGTCCCGGGACGCCGCTCTGGCCGCTGCTCTCCGGGAAGGCGGAGCTCCCCTCGTCGAGCTTCTGGGGGCCGCCCGGCTCGGGAAAGACAACTCTCGCGCGTCTGCTGGCCGAGCGCGCAGAGCTTCGCTTCGCGACGTTCTCCGCGGTTCAGTCCGGAGTGAAGGATCTGCGCGAAGCCGTCGCCGCGGCGGAGACAGAGCGGCGTCGCGGCATCCGGACGGCGCTCTTCATCGACGAGATCCACCGCTTCAACAAGGCGCAGCAAGACGCGCTGCTCCCCCACGTCGAGCGCGGTTCGGTCGTGCTGCTCGGCGCCACGACGGAGAACCCGTCGTTCGAGGTGATCCCGGCCCTGCGATCGCGCTGCAGGATCTTCACGCTCAAGGCCCTCGAGCGGGATGCTCTGGCCGCGATCATCGAGCGCGCACTCACAGACTGCGAGCTCGGCCTGGGTGAGCGACGTATCGCTATCGCACCGGACGCCCTCGAGCTCTTGATCCGGCTCGCGCAGGGCGACGCACGGCGCGCGCTCGGCTACCTCCAGAACGCCGCGGAGCAGGCCGAGCGGGAGATCGATCGCTCGGCCGTCGAGGCCGCCGTGG
This sequence comes from Deltaproteobacteria bacterium, assembly GCA_030624945.1. GTDB lineage: Bacteria > Myxococcota_A > UBA9160 > SZUA-336 > SZUA-336 > JAUXJB01. Next base: position 710 of record JAUXJB010000058.1, read on the forward strand.
AAACGCGACTGCCCGATTACGACAAGGGCGGCGAGGCGCACTACAACGTCATCTCGGCCTTCATCAAGAGCCTGCGCGGCAGCGACCCCGACGCCGCGGTCTACTGGCTCGCCCGCATGCTCGAAGGTGGCGAGGACCCGCGCTTCATCGCACGGCGTATGTTGATCTTCGCCTCCGAGGACGTCGGCAACGCGGATCCCCAAGCTCTGTCGGTGGCGATGGCCGCTGCCGATGCATTCGACCGGGTCGGGTTGCCCGAGGGCCGGCTCATCCTCTCGCAGGCGGCCACCTATCTGGCCTGTGCTGCCAAGAGCAACGCCAGCACCCGCGCGATCAGCGCCGCCTCGAAGGCCGTGGAGGAGCACGGAGCCCTGGCCGTTCCGCTCGCGCTGCGCAACGCCCCGACAGAGCTGATGCGGCGTGAGGGCTATGCCAAGGGCTACCGCTACCCCCACGACTACCCCGAGCACTTCGTCGACGACCAGTACCTGCCCGATGAGCTGCGAGAGGCGCGCTTCTACCAACCCACCGAGCAGGGCGGGGAGCGCGAGATCTCTGAGAGACAGCGCAAGCGCTGGGGATCGAAGAAGCCGAACGACCGGGATCGCTAGCCCGCATTTCTCACCAGGTTGGCTAGTTTCCCGTTCCGGGAGTGCGCTCAGTACGCTGCAGCGCCGCCCGGACGCCGGGGGTCGGCGATGGCGAGCCGCGCGCCATCCGGATAGATGTAGATGCAGTTGGCGTCGCCCTGGCGGCCGCGCCGGCTCACCGCTACCTCGTGGCCAAAGCCGCGCAGCCTGTCCAGAAGCTCGGGAGCGAAGGATTGCTCGACGAAAATGCGGTCGGGCATCCACTGGTGGTGAAGACGGGGCGCTGCAACTGCGTCGGCCAGTCCGAGATCGAAGTCGACGACGTTCGTGATCACCCGGAGCACCGTGTTGATGATGGTCTTCCCGCCCGGACTACCGACCAGCATCACGGGCTTACCGTCCCGAGCGACAATCGTCGGTGTCATCGACGACAGCATGCGCTTGCCGGGCGCGATCAGATTCGGCTCCGTCCCGATGTACCAGCCTCGCTCGTCGGTGACGCCGGGCCAGGCGTTGAAGTCGCTCATCTCGTTGTTCAGCAGGAAGCCGGTTCCCTCGGCCATGGCGCGCGAGCCGTATCCGGCCTCGATGGTGTAGGTCGTCGATACCGCATTGCCCGAGCCATCGACCACGGAGTAGTGCGTGGTCTCGGCCGACTCCTGGGCCACCAGGATGTCCGCGCCCAGCGCCGCGCTGCGCCGCGCCTTGCCGGGGACGATGTCGACCGCAACGCTGCGGGCGTACTGCTTCGAGGTCAGGCGCTCGATCGGGATCTCGATGTGGTCGCTGTCTCCCAGATACTTGGCGCGGTCCAGATAGCCCTGCCGCATGGCCTCGACCATCAGGTGGAGCACCTGCGGGTCGTTCGGGCCCTCGTGCCGGGACAGATCCAGCGCCTCCAGAATGTTGAGCATCTCGACCAGGATCGTTCCGCCGGAGGAAGGAGGCGGCATCGAGATGACCTCGTACCCCCGGTAGCTGCCCCGGATGGGCGGGCGCTCGATGGCCTCGTACGCAGCCAGATCCTCCATCGTGATCAGCCCGCCGTTCGAGGCCATCGCGCGCGTGAGCCGTTCCGCGATCTCGCCGGTGTAGAAAGCCGCGGCGCCCTGATCGGCGATCCGGTGCAGCGACCAGGCCAAGTCGGGCTGGCGCAGCCGGTCCCCGACGGCGTACGGGGTTCTGTCGGGTCGCAGAAAGGCTGCGGCGCTGGCGGGAAAGGGCCCGAAGGTATCCGCGACGCGCGCGAGTGAGCTCGCCAGATCCGGCGTCAGCAAGATGCCTTCGTCGGCCAGGCGGATGGCCGGCTCGACGAGATCTCGCCAGGGCAGCTTGCCCCACTGCCGATGCGCCTTCTCGAAGCCGGCCACCGTTCCGGGTACCCCGGCCGCGAGCCAGCCCCGGCGATTGAGGCCGCGCACCGGTCGTCCGTCCTCGCCGAGGTACATGCCGGGATCGGCGGCGAGGGGTGCGCGCTCGCGGAAGTCGAGCGTCGTAAAACGATCCTCATCGGCCAGGTAAAGGGTCATGAAACCGCCACCGCCGATGTTCCCCGCTGCCGGATAGGTCACGGCCAGGGCGAAGCCGACGGCGATCGAGGCGTCCACCGCATTGCCGCCCTGCCTGAGAACGTCGAGCCCGACCTGGGTCGCAAAGCCATCGATGCTCACGACGGCGGCCTCGCTGCCGATCGCCACGCTCCCGATGCTGACGGGTCGATCGACGAGGGGTGCGGTCTCGCGGTTCGGTGCGCAGGCCCCGAGGAACAATCCGAGGGACACGCAAACGAAGAGAACGGTACGGCTCATCATCACTGGCGCATCCGATATCCGAACGCTCCCCACGAGTTTTCGCCATAGTAGGGCGCCAACCGATTTCCGTCGACCATTACACGCGGTCGGAGCTACCAGGGCCAGGGATAGTTTTCGTCCGAGGCGTAGATGACACCGTCCGCTTTCAGTCCCGCGACGGTGTCGCCGTCGTAGCCCAGCCATTTCATGATCTCGTCGGTATGCTCGCCCACGAGTGGTGGCGGTCCCTGGATGTTGCCGGGCGTCTTGGAGAAGTTGATCAGGTGGCCGAACTGGCGCATCCGACCCAAGATGGGGTGCTCGTACTCCGTCACCAGTCCCTGCCTGACGTTGTCCTCATCGAAGAGGACCGTCTCGCCGTCGTTCGTATCGACCGAGATCTCGCAGGGCACATCCAACCCATCGAGGAGGTTCTGCCACTCGCGAGCCGTTCTTCTCGCAAAAACTGCCTCCAGCTCCCGCTCCAGCTCCTGTCTGTGCTCCACTCTGGCCCCGGCGGTCGCGTATCTCGCATCTTGCAAGAGATCGTTCCGCCCGATCCCCGCACACAAGGCCTGCCAGTGGGCTTCTTTCAGGGCGGCAATCTGGATCCAACCCTCGTAGGCCTCATAGAGGCGGTACAGGGGATGGATGCCCGTCTGGCTCTTGTTCAGCTTCGCCCTGGGCGGTGCTGTGCCGTTCTTCGCCACGAAGCCCTCGGAGCCACAGAGGGCACCGCCGTTCAGCAGAGACGACCAGACGTACTGTCCCTCCCCGGTCCTCTGGCGATGATAGAGGGCGATCAGAACCGCGATCACGGACTGAAACGCGTTGGTCGTGTCGCCCATGCCGAAGCGGCACCAGAGGGGCGGGTTTCCCTCGTGAACCGGTCCCGCCTCGTACTCCAGCCCGCCCGCGGCCTGGGCCAGGGGATCGAGGCCACCGAAGTACGCGAGCGGTCCGTCCTCCCCGTACATCCACGTGTTGCAGTAGATGATGTCGGGCTTGATGCCCTTCAGGGTCTCGTAGCCGATCTTCAAACGCTCCGCGGTTCCCTTCGTCATGTTGTGGTGTACGACATCCGCGCGCTCGACCAGCTTGTAAGCGATGTCCAGGCCCTCGGGACGCTTCAGGTCGATGGCGATGTCCTTCTTGCCGCGCTGGCATCCCAGGAACGGCTTCCCGGCCATCCGCATGCCGTCGCCCCGCACGGGCTCCACCTTGATGACCTCGGCTCCGAGGTCTGCGAGGATCATCGTGCCGAAGGGTCCCGCCAGGAACTGGCCGAAGTCGAGGACCCTGATGCCTTCCAGAGCGAACATCAGATGGCTCCCTTTGCCTTCAGACCCTCGAGCTGCGCGTCGGTAACGCCCAGCTCGCCGAAGACCTCCGAGTTGTGCTGGCCCAGCAAGGGCTGCGGACCCTTGACCTCTCCGGGAGTACGCGTGAGCGTGAACGGAATGCCTATCTGGGTCGTCGGCCCCAGCTCAGGGTCGTCGACCTCCGCGACCATGCCGTTGGCGACGAGCTGCGGGTGTGCGTACATCTCCTCCGGCGGGATGATTGCCTCGGCGCCCAGAAGGTTCTCGTGGAACTGCTCGACCAGCTCATCGCGCTTGCACTTCTTGTAGGCGGCCCGCGTCTCCTCTTCTCGTCTTGCGCGCTCTTCCGGAGAGATGGTTGCCATCTCCCTGAGCGAAGGAGCGGGTGGTAGACCGAGAATCTCCTGAGGGCTCTTCTTGGGTGTCATGCCAGAGGTCGCGGCCGCGTGGATCCATTCGCCGTCGTCGCACTCGTAGATGCTGGCCTGGTGAATGCTCAATGGATGCGTCTTCTGCATCATCGAGCGGCTCTGGGGAGTGGAGTTCTCGCTGTACTGCCAGATCTGCGTGGTGTAGCCGAGCACGCCCTGGTAGAGGGAAGTCTCGACGTGCTGTCCCTCACCCGTCAGCTCGCGGGCGCGCAGTGCCGCCACGATCCCGATGGACACCAGGTACATGGTGGCCATGCTGGGCTGGGGAGTGTGCAGGAACACGGGGCCCGGTCGGTGGCCCGGCTGCTCGTACTGCTCGCCGGAACGCGCCTGCACCAGAGCATCGTAGCCCGGTCGGCCTGCATGGCGGCTGTTGCTCGGATATCCGGGCACCGAGCAGTAGATGAGCCTGGGAAAGCGTGGCTCGAGCGCATCGTAGCCCAGGCCGAGCTTCTGCATCACGCCGGGGCGGAAGCTCTCCACGAGGACATCCGCGGTCTCCAGCAGCTTGAGAAAGAGCTCAATGCCTTCGGCGTCCTGCAGGTTGATGGTGACCGAGCGTCGACTGCGGTTCCAGACGTAACAGCCGGTGGTCTGGCGGAAGGGCCCCCCGTCTGGAGGCTCGACCTTGATCACGTCTGCCCCCTGCTCGGCCAGGAGGAGGACGCCAATGGGACCGGCCACGCCCCACGTGAGGTCCAGGATTCTGACGCCTTCCAACGCACCTGCCACAGCTGATTCCTCTAGAGCTTCGTCCGCACTCAATCCACTCAGTATATAATCTTCGGGCGAAGGAGATCTTGGATGCCGCAGCCAGAAGCAGCAGTCTCGCCCCCGATGCCTGCCCCCGATGAGCTGACGCAGTTCTTCTGGGATGCCCTGAAGGAGCGGAAGCTCATGATCCAACGCTGCCAGGAGTGCGGTCATTACATCCACTGGCCGCGTCCGCTATGCCGCTTCTGCCTGTCGTCCGAGCTTGCGCCCGGGGAGGTCTCGGGCCGGGCGACCCTGTACTCGTGGACGATCGCCACCCAGCCGTTTCATCCGTACTTCGTCGACAAGGTCCCGTACACGCTCGCCACCGTGGAGCTTGTGGAGGAGAAGAACCTCAAGCTGGTGAGCCATCTCATCGAGTGCCCCGAGGACGAGATCAAAGTCGACATGCCACTCGAGGTCGTGTTCCAGGAGATCACGCCGGAGCTCACGCTGCCATTCTTCAAGCCCGCGACCGCCCGCTGAACCCCGTTCCAGCCAACACGGCTCACGAGGAGATCCCATGCCACCAAGAAGACCGAATCGTGTCGCGATCGTCGGGGTCGGCTACTCGACCGTGGGGCGTAATACGGGCCTCTCCGCCGATGAGCTCACCATCCAAGCCGGCAAAGCGGCGCTGGACGATGCGGGCATGAAGCCCGGCGACATCGATGGCATCACGACCATGGGAGGAGATGCGCTGCGCGACGCCTGGACACTCGGCATGGAGCCGCTCAACTGGTTCTCGACCACGCATGCCGCCGGCCCCGCGTTCTCCTACGCAGCCCTCCAGGCGATCGCGGCCATCGCCTCCGGCTTCTGCCACACCTGCATCACCTTCCGGATCATCCACCGCCAGCCCCCTTCGGCCGCGCGCCTGGCCCCCAGACCCGCCGCCGTCCCCAGAGGCGTGGGTGGCGATTACCAGTTCCTGGCGCCCTTTGGCGCGGGTAGCCCCACGCAGTGGGCCGGTCTGCTCACGCAACGGCACATGGCGCAGTACGGAACCACGGAAGAGCAGTTCGGCGCACACGTCATCGCACAGCGCGACCACGCGGCCCTGAACGAGGACGCATTCTTCCGGGATCCCCTGACCATGGAGGAGTACCTCGCAGCGCGCTACGTCAGCAAACCGCTGCGGATACTCGATTGCGACTACCCCTGCGACGCGGGATCGGCAGTCATCTTCACGACCGAAGAGCGAGCGGGAGACTTCCGGAAGAAGCCGGTGTTCGTCGAGAGCTACGCGCTCACGGCTATTCGGGACCTGAACTTCGAGATCCTCGACGATATGACGTCGAACTCTCCGCCGCACTGCGCAGCGGAGATGTGGTCAAAGACCGACCTTCGGCCCGAGGACGTCGACTGCGCACAGCTGTACGACGGCTTCACGATCATCACGTTCCAGTGGCTGGAGGCCCTGGGCTTCTGCAAACCCGGTGAGTCCGGACCGTTCATCGCCGAGGGCAACACGCGCCTGGGTGGAAAGCTACCCGTGAACACGGATGGGGGCGCCTGCAACGTCGGCCGACGGCACGGAGCGAACTTCTGTATCGAAGCCACCCGGCAGCTGCGCGGCGAGTGCGGCGAGCGCCAGGTGAAGGACGCCAAGGTCTCCGTCTTCAGCAACGGCGTCGGGCCTTTCTGCGGCGCCGCGTTGCTGACGGCCGATTAGCGCGCAGCCGGGACCGGCGTCAGACGCTCGTCTCCGCACAGGCCTTGCGAATCGCCTCGGAATCGAGGTTGAAGACGCGCACGGCATTCCCGTGCAGCAGCTTCTCTCGCTCGTCCTCGGGCACGCCGGCGAGGCCCTGCTCGATCACCTTCTTCGAGTCCGGATAGGTCGAGGTTGGGTGCGGGAAGTCGGCCTCCCACATCATGTTGTCGATCCCGACCATCTCGCGCAGCTTCACGCCACTCACCTCGTACCAGAAGTTGACGTAGCAGTTGCGGCGGAAGTACTCGCTGGGCTTCTGCTCCATGCCGTGCTTCCAGAGCCGCTGCGCCTCCCACTGATGGTCGGCGGTCTCGAGCAGGTAGGGCACCCAGCCGGCGCCGCTCTCGACGGAGACGAACTTGAGACGGGGGAATCGGTTCAGCACGCCCGAGAAGAGCACGTTCGCGATGACCTGCACGTTGCTCGTGATCGCCATGGTCGAGACCATGGCGAGCCGGGTCATCGTATTGAATCCGTCCCAGAGGGGCGCCTGCGGACCGGCGCCGCCGATGTGTAGCGCCACGGGCATATCGAGCTCCTGGAGCGTCGACCAGAGCGGGTCCCAGTGGGATTCGTTGAAGTGCGGAAAGCCCATGGCTTGCGGAGCACCCGTCCACACCAGAGCCTTGTGGCCGATGGAATGCGCCCGGCGCACCTCGGCGACCGCGAGCTCGACGTCCCACATCGCCGCCAGCGCCTGGGGCACGTAGCGCGGGCTCACCCCCAGCCATTCCTCCGCCTGGTAATCGTTGTAGGCGCGGATGCACGCCTCCCGCAGCTCCGGGTCTCCCCTCGTCGAGAGCACGGGGCCGCCCCCAAAGCCCACGGCCTGCGGGAACAGCACCTCGGCACCCACGCCGTCGGCGTCCATGAGCTTGAGCCGCTCCCGCGCGTCGTACGCGGCCGGCGGCACGTCCTCCCAGATCTTCACCGCGTCGCGCTCGGGGCGCATCGCCGCGACACCCGTCCCGAGCGCCCGCATGCGCTCGCCCGCAAACACCCAGTAATCCATGCCGTCTTCCCGCCGCACCTGCGGACAGTCATCGCGAAAACGCGCCGGAACACGCGAAGTCCAGGTGTCGCGCTTCTCCCAGGCGTGGTCATCGGTCGAGATAACAGGGTAGTCCATGTAGGGGCC
>JAUXJB010000068.1 GCA_030624945.1 Deltaproteobacteria bacterium
AAAACGGCGCGTCTGGTGGATGCCCGGTAGCGTCGACTTGTCCGGGTCCGCCGAGCGCTTCGCCGGGTAGCTCCAGCCGCCGTCCGCGTTTCGCAGTGCAGCCAGCTTGTAGACGCCACCCAGAGCCGGCTCGTCGTGCGCGGTGGCCAGGCGTGTGCCGACTCCCCAGATCCCGATGCGCGCGCCGCGCCGCTTGAGCTCCGCGATCGCGTATTCGTCGAGATCGTTGCTGGCGACGATCTTGGCGTCGGTGAATCCACTCGCGTCCAGGAGCTCTCGCGCGGCGATGCTCAGCTCGGCGAGATCACCGGAGTCGAGGCGCACGCCCGACAGGTCGTAGCCCTTCTCCCGCAAATGGTGGCCGGCCTCCACGGCCAGTCGCACCCCCGCGAGGGTGTCGTAGGTGTCGACGAGGAACACGGAGTTGTTCGGCATGGCCTCCGCCCAGGCCCGGAAGGCCTGCCGCTCGCTGTCGAACGCCATGACCCAGCTGTGCGCGTGTGTCCCCCGAACGGGGATGCCGAAGCGCCGCCCTGCGAGTACGTTCGAGGTGGCGGCGCATCCGCCGAGGTAGGCAGCGCGACTGGCCGAGAGGCCCCCGTTGGGTCCCTGCGCGCGGCGCAGACCGAACTCGAGCACCGGATCCGCTCCCGCCGCGAGGCACACGCGCGCCGCCTTGGTCGCGATCAGCGTCTGGAAGTTCACGGCGTTGAGCAGCGCCGTCTCGATCAGCTGACACTGCACGATGGGACCCCGGATGCGGAGCAGGGGCTCGCCGGCGAATACCGCTGTTCCCTCGGGAACGGCGTCGAGGTCGCAACCGAGGCGCATCTCGCGCAAGGCCACGAGGAAGTCGCGATCGAGGAGAGGGCTCGCATCGTCCCCCGAAAGCCCGGCCAGATAGCGAACGTCCGCCTCATCGAAGTGGAACTCCTGCAGGAACTCGACGACCGCTGCCAGACCCGCGGCGATCGCGAAGGCTCCCCCAAAGGGATTCCTGCGGAAGTAGAGGTGGAACACCGCCTCGCGCTCGGCCAGACCGCTCTTCCAATAGGCATTGGCCATGGTGATCTGATAGAGGTCGGTGAGCAGGGACTCGGCCATCTCCACGTGCAGCTATTCTCGCGAGTCCCGCGGCCCGAGTCCAAGCGCCGGGGCCTGTCGGCGTATTGATGCGCCCGCTAGCCCGCCGGTTGCTCGAGCGTGTGCCCGCAGCTGGGGCAGAAGCGCATCCCCTGACCCACCTCGCCCTCGCAGCTCGGACAGGCCCGGGAGGACTGTCGGTTGCCGCACTGGGGGCAGAAGTTGGCGTTCGAGGGCATGCTCGCGCGGCAGCTCGAGCAGGCGGTCGCGCCCGCTGCAGCGGTGCCGCAAGAGGGACAGAAGCCGGCTCCGCCCGGAAGGTTGTGCGAGCAACGCGAGCAGGTTTCGCCCCCCGACGTCGAGCCGGACATCGCCTGGGAGACGATGCTCGCGACGCCGCCGCCGAGTCCGATCCCGGCCCCCAGGCCCACTCCCGCACCCATGAAGCCGGCTCCGCCTTCGCCCCCCGCCCCCGAGTCGCCCGCCTTCTCGAGGGCCTGGCCGGCCTGGTAGCGCAGGTAGTTGTCCATGTTGCCGATGGCGGCCATCCCGCCGCGCTTGTCGATCATCTCCTGAACGTGATCGGGTGGCGAGATGGACAGGATCTTGAAGTCGCTGACGGTGACGCCGTACTTCTCGAGGTCCGAGATCAGATGAGCCCGGATGCCGGAGCTGAGCTCGTTGTAGTACTGCGCCAGGTCCAGGACCGTGCGCAGATGCTCCCCGAGAAAATCGGCCACGTGCGTGACGATGAAGCTCCGGAAGAACGAGGCGACCGCATCGGATTGCAGGGCGCCGACCGTGCCGGAGAGCGTGTTGAGGAAGACCTGCGGGTTCGCGATGCGGAACGAGAACATCCCGAAGGAGCGCAGGCGAACCATCTGGAGCTCTTCGTCGCGAAACAGGATGGGCTCGGTCGTGCCCCATTTCTGGTTCGCAAAGGTCCTCAGGTTGACGAAGTAGACCTCGCCCCGGAATGGGCTCTTGAAGCCGGTCGGAAGCGAGAGCGCCTTGGTCAGGATCGGGACGTTCAGCGTCGAGAGCGTGTGGCGTCCGGGTCCGAAGGTGTCGAGTGCGCGACCGTCCCGGAAGAAGACGGCGGCCTGGCTCTCGCGCACGATGAGCTGCGCCCCCATCTTGATCTCGCCCGATCCGTCCGCGGGATAGCGCGAGACGATGGTGTCGCCGGTGGTGTCCAGGCTCTCGATGACGTCGATGAACTGCGACATACCGCTACTCCCCCGTCAGTCCCAGGATCGCGGCGCGGCGATCCTCGAGCCGCCGCTGCAGCTCGACGACCTCGCGCCGGAGCGCGTCGGGCTCGACGTCGCCCTCTTCGACACGCGCGAACAGCGCTTCGATGTCCTCGACCAGCTCGAGGTCGTAGCAGTAGACCTCCTGCAGGACCTCCTCGCTGTCCCACTTGATCTCCTGGAAGAACCCGGAGTAACCCTGGTCTGCGTACCGGAGCGCATTGCGCAGCTTCTCGACCTGGTTCGTGACCTCCTGATAGGTGTCCATCTGCTCGAGGGGCGCCCGCTTGGTTGCCTCCGCGAGCTCCGAACCGAGCCGATCGAGGCGGGAGACGCCGAAGTCGCGGACCAGGCGATCGGCCTCCCGCCGGTTCTCCTTGTCGAGGTAGCCGCGGAAGCCGGGCACGTACTGGATCAGCCTCTCGAGGACGTTTCTCTGTCCCCGAATCACACGATTGAGATCTGCCAATGGCTCGCCCTCCGTCGGCCAAGCGCGCCAGCAGCGCCAGCCGCCGAGGGCTGCTTCGGCGCACCGTCTCTCCAGCTTGAGATGGGAGTCAGTCGAGGTTGAAGCTCTTGGTGACACGCTCTACGGGCGCGTCGGAGTCGATCCGCAAGCGCGGGAAGCCGCGCACGCTCGAACCCAGTAGCCTCGCGCCCGGCTCCCACTGCTGGCCCGGCAGGACCGAGAAGAGCAGGGGGATGGCGGCCAGGAAGGGCTCCCCTGGCAGCAGCTCCGCCTGTGCGATGTAGCGCTGGAACGTGCGGCCGTTGAGCCGACGCGTGCTCTGGTCGTCGTGCAGCGCGAGCAGGGCGAAGGGAGCGAGCTTCCAGGCCTCGGCGCTCGAGAGCTCCACCCCGAGCATGCTCGTGCGCTCCTCCGGGAGCGGTCGGTCGCTCGTCAGTCTCGGCTGTCGCCAGTTCACCCAGCCCGTCAGCTGCGCGAACACGTCGTCGAGTCCGGGCGTGCCAAAGATCTCCCGTGCGGGCAGGAAGAAAGTGCTCTCGGGCGGATCCGTCTCGCGGAACTGCTCGGCCAGCGGCTGCGGCGACACCGTGCCCAGCCAGTCCCAGATGTTGACATAGAGCTCCCCTGCCGCTCGGATGCGGAAGGGAAAGGCCCAGAACGGCAAGTAGATCATCTGCTGCGAGCGATCCGGTGTCGGTGCGACCCCGACCCTGTACGCCAACGGCCGCAGACCCTCGACCGTCGCTGCCACGCCCAGCGCGCAGGTAGGGCAGAAGACCACGTGCTCGCGCGGTGGCAGCGCGAGCTCCCAGCCGCAGTTCGGGCACTGCGACGCCACGGCGCGGATGTCCGGGGGGACGAGCACTTCCGAGATCGGCCGGCCCGATAGCTCCCGAAAGAGGGTCTCTTCCCCGGGCGCGAGCGTACCCGCGATCCCCTCGAACTGGCGGTCGATCAGATAGTGCTCGCTCCGGGAATGGCGGCGCACGTGCGCGTAAGTCATGTGCTTGTACACGGTGAGCCTGCGCTCGCGACTCACGTGGTGAATGCGGCTGATGATCTGGGTGTCGGGGCGGAGTCGCAGCACCGAGCGGTCGATCCGGCTCTCGAAGTCCGACGGGCTGCCGCGTTCGAGAAAGCGACCCTGCGAGACCTCGATGTGGTCGCGGTCGAGCAGCCGCAGTCGCAGGCCGCGAATCTTGAGACCGCGGTCCCGCAGGTTGAAACGCTGATGGTCGTACAGTCGCGTGAGATCCTCGACGACGAACGCTTGCAGGAACGATTCCTTGCGACCGCGCCGGCGACCGAGGATGCCCTGGAATACGGTGCGCTGGCGGACCTCGTAGGGCGCGAAGAAGTCCACGGACTCGGCGAGCGAGAGCGCTTCGCGCAGCTCGATCTCCAGAGTTCTGACCTGTGCTTCGATGATCCCCGTGGCCTCGAGGTCCATGGGGCTGTAGCCGCCGAGGCTGGAGCGCAGATTCCTGCACTCTCCCTTGATGACGAGCTCGACCGGGTCGAGGTCGTTCCCCGACGTGACGACGAAGACCTCCGTGTCGAGGTCGCGCTTCGACAGCTGCAGGGACTCGCAGTAGTCGCAGTGGAAGGAGTGATCCCAGATGCCCGCCCGGAACGGGCCGCCGCACTCCGTGCACGATCCCTCGACGACGAGCTGGGCGCCGGCTTCCGCGTCCGTCTGCTTTGGCATCGGGGAAAGATCGGCGGGACGAGGCAAGGGCCTGAGCGGCGCGGCGGGTCTGACCCCAGGAGTTCAGGCGGAGGCGAGCTCCCGCAGCAACGCGCGGGTGCGCGCGATCGAGGCCCGGCGGTCGTCGCCTGTCGGGACCGTGACGACCCACACATCGGTCGCCCCGGCCTCGTAGAAGCCCTCGAGCTCTCGGGCCACGCTGTCCTCGTCGCCCACGACGGCTGCCTCCGCCGGGCCAGCGATCCCGCCGATTCCCAGGATCCGCTGGTAGTTGGGGAGCCGTCCGTAATGGGCGAACTGCTTTCCGGCCGCCTCGCGGCCGGCCGCCGGGTCGTCGCAGACGCCGACGAGAAGACCCACGACGACGCGGGGATCCGGGCGGCCCGCGCCGGTAGCCGCCTTCCGGATGCGCGGAACCACGTGCGTCTCGAGCGCGCGCCGGTTCGTCATCCAGGTGATGGTCCCGTCCGCGAGCTCGCCTGTAACCCGCAGCATCACCGGTCCGAGCGCTGCCACGAGGATGGGGACCGGAGTCTCCGGTGCACTTCCCGCCGGTGCCTGGAAGCGGTAGAACTCGCCCACGTGCTCCACGGACTCGCCGCGCAGCAGCGGGCCGAGGATCTGCAGATACTCGCGCATGTGGGCGGCCGGCCGCTCGTACGAGAGCCCGTAGCTCTCGATCACCATCTGGTGGGACACGCCCAGTCCCAGGGTGAAGCGACCGGGTCCCAGCGCGGCCGCCGTCGCGAACGTGCGTTGGGCCATCAGCGCCGGGTGGCACGGGTAGGTCTGAACGATCGACGTACCGAGCTCGATCTGCGTGGCCGAGCTGGCGTGTCCCGCCACCGAGATCACGGTGAGCGGGTCGGCACCGATCGCTCCCGCGAACCAGATGCTCGTGAACCGCTCGTCCTCCGCCTGGGCGATCTGGCCGGGGAGCCGCTCGTAGTTGCTGCCTCCCGAGATCCCGATGCGCATGACTCGAAACGCTCCCTTCCGCGCCGGTGGCCCGCGAGAGCCTATCAGATCCACTGGGGCGAATAGTGTCAGCCGCGGTCCCCCCGAGCACGTTCCCGATGATAGAGTCGGGCACGCGTCGGCGAGGTCGCGTCCGGCGCGAGAGGAGCGAAGCGATGGAGCATCTGACGATCGGAGTGCACATAGCGGCGGCGGGTACCGTCGAGCTGGTGGACCGCATCGTCGAGGCCGAGCAGGTGGGCGTGGAGGTCGCCTGGCTCACGGTGGGGGGGCTCGCCCCGGACCCGTTCGCCGTGTTCGCCGCTGCGGCGGGGCGCACAGGGCGGATAGAGTTCGGGACCTCGATCGTGCCGACCTTCCCGCGCCATCCCCTGACCATGGCGCAGGGGGCGATGTCCGTGGATCAGCTCGCGCCGGGACGGCTTCGGCTCGGCGTCGGTCCCAGCCACAAGCCCTTCGTGGAGCCGACCTGGGGCATTCCCTTCGAGAGGCCGCAGGCCCATCTCCGCGAGTACCTCACCATCCTGAAGGCGGTGCTCAACGAGGGCAGTGTCTCGTTCCACGGCGAGCTCTTGCACGCCGAGGCGCGCATCGCGGGGCCCACCCAGGTGCGCGTGATGGCCTCGGCGCTGCGCAAGAAGGGGTTCCACCTGTGCGGCGAGCTGGCCGAGGGCGCCATCTCCTGGATGTGCCCGCTGCCCTACATTCGCGACGTCGCCGCGCCAGCCCTGCAGGCCGGCGCCGACGCTGCCGGGCGTCCGAAACCGAAGATGATCGTGCACACGCCGGTCGTCGTGTGCGAGGACGCCGAGGCGATCCACGCGGCAGCGCGCAGTCAGTTCGGTTTCTACCAGCGCATGCCGTACTACTCGAACATGCTGCAGGACGCCGGCTATCCCGAGGCGGCGGACCAGGAGTTCACGGACCGCATGGCGGATGCGCTGATCCTCTCGGGCTCCGAGAAAGAGGTGGCAGACAAGATTCGCGCGCTGCCCCGGTTCGGCGCCGACGAGATGCTGGCCGCGATCGTGATGCTGCCCGACGACCCCGCTCCGGCGGCGCGTCGCACGCTCGGCCTGCTGGGCGAGCTCGCCCAGGAGTAGCGGGCTAGGAGTCCTAGCCGCCTATTGGCCTATTGGCGCGTAGAGCGCGCCTCTCGAGTCGCGCTCCCGGGCCAGGCGTGGGCCACGGGGATGACCTCCTCGACCAGGCGCCGGGTCTGGTCCCCCATCGCGTCGTCTCCGCGGGCGATCGGAATGAGCACGAACTTCGAGACGCCTACCCGTAGGTACTCCTGCACCCGTTCGAGGATCGTGGCCGCATCGCCCACGGCGAAGTAGCTGCGGGGATCGGGAGCTCCTCGAATGCGAGCACGAGCCCGCCCGAACTGCGCCACCTCGGGGTCGTCCCAGCTTCCGAAGTGAAACGGAATGCCGGCGCCGTAGTGATCTTCGTCGATCTTCCGGCCGATCTGCGCGCAAGCCTCCTTGATCGCCGCCACGACCGGCCCCGCCTGGGCGGGAGACTGGACGCCGCCGAGCCAGCCCGTGCCGATCCTCGCCGTACGCCGGATCGCCGCCTTGCTATGGCCGCCAATCCACAGGGGTAGCTGCTTCTGGACGGGGCGCGGCGCGATGCTCGCGTCCTCGTATTGAAAGAACTCGCCCTTGAAGCTGACGCGCTCCTCGCTCCAGAGCCGCTTCATGATCTCGAGGGCCTCGTCCGCGAGGCGCCCCCGTTGCCGGGGGCTTCTGCCCGTCGCGTTCCACTCCGGCGAGTAGTCGTTCCCGACGCCGAAGACCGGCAGGAGACGCCCGCCGCTCAGATAGTCGATGGTGGCGCACTGCTTGGCGAGGACCAGCGGATCGCGCAGGCTCACGACCACCGCGTTCATCCCGAACTTGAGCCGTTCTGTCGCACCCGCCAGCGCCGCCATCGTGCTCATGGACTCGAGGAAGGGCTGGGTTCCGGCGAGCCGGTCGGTCTGCCAGAGCGAGTCGACCTGGCTCGACTCGAGCAGATCCACCCAGCGCCAGTAGGCGCGCGCGCTCGAGAACGGGAACGTGGCCGTACCCATGCCGATCCGGACCTTGAGCTCGGGGATTGCTGTTTGCGGTGGCATCCGTGCTCCCAAAAGCGATTCGGTCGTCGTTCATGCTATTCGATTGTGGGACGCGAAGGCCAATCGGGCTCGACATCGGGTTCGATTCTGGGGGATGATGCGGCGTCGAGGAGGTTTGAGAATGCTGGCAGTAGGCGATCGGGCTCCGGACTTCGAGGTCACGGACCACAGCGGCGGAACGGTTTCACTGGCGGGGCTGCGCGGAAAGAAGCTGCTGCTCTGGTTCTATCCCAAGGCCGACACACCCGGCTGAACGATCCAGGGTCGCGCGTTGCGCGATCGAGTGGACGAGGTCAAGGCCAAGGGTCTGACGGTGCTCGGGGTCAGCTTCGACAGCGTGGA
>JAUXJB010000012.1 GCA_030624945.1 Deltaproteobacteria bacterium
CGATCCGCAGCGCGACGGCGAGTAGCCAGTCGGATCGAATCGGTTAGCTTCCGCGCATGAGAATCGCGGCCGAGACCATTCTGCACATCGCTCGACTCGCTCAGCTCGAGCTGACGCCCGACGAGCTGGAACGGGTGCGGCGGGACCTGGATTCCATCCTGACGTATGTCGAGCAGCTCGCAGAGCTCGACACGTCGAACGTGACGCCTACCACTCACGTCCTCGACCTGGCGACACCGCTCCGCGACGACGAGGTACGCGACGTGCTGCGGGTCGACGAGGTCGTCCGCAACGCGCCGGAGCACACCGACTCCTCCATGGTTGTTCCCAAGGTTCTCGAGTGAGTGGGGAGGGCACACTCGGAGATCTCGCCCGGCGCGTAGCCGCAGGCGAGACGAGCTGCAGAGAGGTCATCGCGAGCTGCATCGACCGCATCGAGGCGGTGGACGGCGAGGTGGGGGCGTTCCTTCAAGTCCGTCCCGAGGAAGCACTTCGCGAGGCCGAAGAGGCGGATACGGATCGGGCCAGGGGCAGGGCCCGTTCGCCCTTGCACGGACTTCCCATCGGAGTGAAGGACAACATGGTCAGCCGGGACTTCGAGACGCGCTGCGCGTCGCGGATCCTGGCAGGCTACCGCTCGCCCTACGAGGCCACGGTTCTCGGGAAGCTGCGCGAGGCCGGGATGGTGGTTGTGGGCTCGCTCAACATGGACGAGTTCGCGATGGGATCCTCGTGCGAGAACTCGGCGCTTCAGGTCACGCGCAATCCCTGGGATCTCGGCCGCGTGCCCGGCGGATCGAGTGGCGGCAGCGCCGCCGCGGTGGCCGCGCGCGAGATCCCGGTCGCGCTCGGCTCGGATACGGGCGGCTCCATCCGCCAGCCCGCCGCACTCTGCGGGGTCGTGGGGCTCAAGCCCACCTATGGTCGCGTCTCCCGCTACGGCCTGGTCGCGTTCGCGAGCTCGCTCGATCAGATCGGGCCCCTCGCGCGCAGCGTCTCCGACGCCGCGTTGCTGCTCGGGGCGATCGCCGGGCACGATCCCAAGGACGCCACCTCGATCTCCCGCCCGGTCCCCGACTACGGCGCCGTGCTCACCGGCTCGCTCGAGGGTGTGCGGCTCGGGCTTCCCAAGGAGATGCTGGGAGACGACGGGACGGATCCGGAAACGCTCGAGCGGGTGCGCGATGCCGTGGCCCTGCTCGAATCTCTGGGCGCGCAGACGGTCGAGGTCACGCTCCCGTACAGCGCCTACGGGATCTCGGCATACTACCTGGTCTGTACCGCGGAGGCCTCGTCGAACCTCTCGCGTTACGACGGGGTCAAGTACGGGTTTCGCGCCCCGTCGGACTCGCTCGACGACATGTACAGCAAGACCCGCTCTCAGGGCTTCGGCCCCGAGGTCAAGCGCCGCATCCTGCTCGGCACCTACGTGCTCTCGGCCGGCTATTACGATGCGTACTACCGAAAGGCCCAGCAGGTGCGCAGCTTGATTCGCGGCGACTTCGAGCGCGCTTTCGAGTCCTGCGACCTGCTGGTGGGTCCGACGGCGCCGGGTCCCGCCTGGCCCCTGGGTGAGCGGATCGATGATCCCCTTCAGATGTATCTCTCCGACGTCTTCACGGTCACCGTGAACCTCGCCGGACTTCCCGCCCTCTCGTTGCCCTGTGGCTTCGTCGGCTCGGGTCTGCCCGTGGGGTTGCAGCTGATCGGACGGCCCCTCGATGAGGAGACGGTCTTGCGGGTGGGTGATGCTTATCAGCGTCACACGAATTGGCACGAGGCGGCGCCGGAGCTCTAGTAATGAAACGCCTCGCGGCGATATTCGGGATTCTGCTCGTTGCGCTGGTTCTGCTCACGGTGGTGTTCGCCCTGCTGGTCGACCCCGAGGAGCTCCGGGCGCCCATCCTGGAGCGCGCGAGTCTCGCCATCGGGCGCGAGGTCGAGCTCGGCGAGCTCGACCTCGCGTTCCTGCCGCCCGCACTGCGCGCCCAGCAGATCCGCGTGGCGGGAGCGACCGCAGAGGATCCGCCCTTCGCGGAGATCGGAGAGCTGCGGCTGCGCGTCTCGCCCCTGCCCCTCTTCGCGGGTCGCGTGGTGCTGCGAGCGGTCGCGCTCGAGCATCTGCACCTGCGGATTCCCCTGGATGCCCAGGGGCGTCCGCAGCTACCCAGCCCGGCTCCGGCCCCGGCAGCGCCGGCGCCCGAGCCCGAGGACGGCATGATCCTGGCCGTGCAGCAGATAGCCATCAGCGACGCCGTGCTGGAGCTCGGTCCCTGGCGGGCAGAGCGGGTGAACGCACGAGGTTCGCTGGCGCTCGACGGCAGTGGCGAGATCGAGTTCTCCGCGGATCTCCCGGAGCTGGGTACGGTCCGGAACGGGCGGGTCTCGCTCTCGGGCCTGGGATCGGATGCGATCGCGGCCGATGCTCGGGCGGAGGTCGAGGTCGAGCTGGCGACACTCGCCAGGCTGCTCGAGCTCGAGCAGGAGCTCGAAGGTCGGGCCACTGGACCCGTCTCGGCCCGGGTGGTGACGGGCGCCCTCGCCGAAGCTCGGGCGAACCTGCAAGTGAAGGGCTTTCACGCTCGGGCCGGAGAGGTGGGCCTCGCGGGTGATCTTCAGGTCGAGGCGGTGCTCGACGAGTCGCAGCTGCTGGATGGGCGGGTCCAGCTCGACGGGAACGAGCTCCGGGTCGGCATCGCGCTCGGCGCGGCAAACCCCTCGATCGAGATCCGGCCGGGTCGGCTCGAGCTCGCCGAGCTCGTCCCGTTCCTGGAGGGAGTCCCGGCGCTCACGGGGAGTCTCGAATTCCAGAGTCTGGAGGTTCGCACCGAGCCCTTGCAGCTCCGGGGAGCTATCGCGCTCGAGCAGGTCGCGCTCCCCGTGGAGCAGGGCCAGGCGCGGATCACCGGCTCGCTCGTCGGTCGCGGGAGTGAGCTCAAACTCGAGGCGGAGACGTTCGAGGTCGCTGGGCAGCCGGCGACTCTCGAGGCGAGCGTTGAGCTTACGAGCGGCGACGTCTCGGTCGCCCTGGCTACCGACGCGCTGGATCTCGCCGCCCTCCTGCAGGAGCTGCGAGGGCGCGCGGAGCTCAGCGGGAGCCTCACCTTCCGCGCCCGCTTGAGCGGTCCCCCCGAGCTGGAAGCCATCGCCGGAACGGGGAGCTTCCGGCTCTCCGACGGTCGCATCCAGGGGTTCTCGCTGCTGCGCGAGCTGTTCGGGGACTTCGCGACGCTGCCCGTGCTCGTGGCAAGCCTCGAGGGCAAGGACCTGTCTCGCTACGAGGAGGAGGAGTTCGAGAGCCTGTCCGCGGACTTCGAGATTGCGGACGGGCGCCTCACCACGCAGAACCTGACCCTCAGCTACCGCAATGCCGTGGCCGAGCTGCGCGGTGCCGTGGGCCTGGCCGACGGCGCGCTCGACCTGGCGGGTCGCGTCACGCTCTCTCGCGAGGTGGATGAGGAGCTCGGCAAGAGCTCCGGTCGCGAGACGGTGATCCCCATCGCGGGGGTCACCGGTACCGTCGATAGCCCGAGGCTCCGCCTGGATCGTCAGGTCCTGGCGGATCTGGCACTGGAGTACGCGGTTGGCTCGCAGAAGGTGCAGGAAGAGCTCGAGGAGGCGATCGGTGAGGAGGCCGCTGGCGCCGTGAAGGACCTACTCGAGGGTCTGTTCCGTCGGGGTCGATGAGCTTCTTCACGCTGCGGCTCGTGGATCAAGGTGTCGAGATGCTCGACCAGCGCGCCCTCCCGGGCGAGGAGAAGTACGTCCTGCTGCGCGATGGCGAGGAGGTCGCACGCGCCATCGAGGACATGGTGGTGCGGGGTGCGCCCGCCATCGGTGTGGCGGCCGCGATGGGTGTGGCCGCGGAGCTCTCCCGGAGCCCGGACGAGGAGCTCGAGGCCGCGCTCGACCGGGTGGTCGCCCGGCTTCGCCGGACGCGGCCCACTGCAGTGAACCTGTCCTGGGCACTCGAGCGGATCGGTACGCATCTGCGCACGCTGTTGCGAGAAGGCGCCTCGCCGGAGCGCTTGCGCCGAGAGGCCAGAGCGATGGCGCAGCGCATACACGACGAGGATGTCGCCGCCTGCCGCGCCATCGGCGACGCGGGCGCGGAGCTGGTGCGGTCCGAGGCGAGCGTTCTCACACACTGCAATGCGGGCGCACTCGCGACTGCCGGTTACGGCACGGCACTCGGGGTGATTCGTTCCGCCGCCCGCGAGGGACATGTTGCCCGAGTGCTCGCCTGCGAGACCCGTCCCTATCTTCAAGGGGCCCGACTCACCGCCTGGGAGCTCAGCCAGGATTCCATCCCCGTCACCCTCATCACGGACTCCATGGGCGGAGCCCTCATGTCGCAGGGCGAGGTGGACCTGGTGGTGGTAGGGGCCGACCGCATCGCGCGCAATGGCGACGTCGCCAACAAGATCGGCACCTATAGCCTGGCGGTGCTGGCCCGCGCCCACGACATCCCTTTCTACGTGGCCGCGCCGCTCTCCACCGTCGACCGCAAGGCCGCCAGCGGGGCGGACATCCCCATCGAGCAGCGCAGCTCCGAGGAGGTGGTCGTGTTCGCCAACACCCGGATCGCGCCCGAAGGCGTTCGCGCGCTTCACCCCGCGTTCGACGTTACGCCAGCGGAGTACATCAGCGCCATCATCACAGAGCTCGGGATTGCCCGCCCCCCCTACGAGCGATCCCTCGCGTCCCAGACCCGCTGAAGCACCGCACCGCGCTTCGCCGCCCGAGAAGACTCCAAGAGCGGGCGCCCCCGGCCGATAGACAATGGGGTCTCTCGGCCTCGCGGGGGTAGTGTGCCCAGGAGCATTCTCATAGCGGAAGACGATCGCGCGCTGTGCCGCTCGCTCGTCCGGACCATCGAGAAGCTCGGCTACAGCGTTCGCGGGGTGCACGACGGCAGCACGGCGCTGGAGGCCGTGGAGGAGAGCAGACCTGACCTGCTGATCCTGGACCTCCTGCTGCCCAAGGTCGATGGCCTGGGCGTCGTCCGGAAGCTGCGCATGAGAGAGAGGACCCAGGAAATTCCCGTCGTCGCCATCAGCGGCGTGTATCGCGGACCGAGTGTCGCGCGGGATCTCGAGGGAGCCGGGGTATCGGTGTTCCTCGAGAAACCGTTCTCCGCGCGCGATCTCGCGAGCCATCTGGAGACATTGCTCGGCCCTGCCGAGACGGAGGCGCCGCAGACGCAAGAGTCCGAGCGCTGCGACCTCTCTCGCAATCCCGCGCCGAAGATTCTGTGGGCGCCGATGCGCGACGGTCTCACCGGCGTGCTCCACTTCAAGCGTGGAAAGCGCCAGAAGGAGCTCCTGCTGCGGGACGGCACGCCGACCGCCGTGCGCTCGAATCTGGTCAAGGAGACGTTGAGCCGTCGGCTGTTCGACGCGGGTCACATCGATGAGCGAGCCTATCAAGAGGCACAGCGGCGGGGCCGGGCAACGGGCCAGCCGCAAGGTGCGCTGCTGGTCAAG
This sequence comes from Deltaproteobacteria bacterium, assembly GCA_030624945.1. Taxonomy (GTDB): domain Bacteria; phylum Myxococcota_A; class UBA9160; order SZUA-336; family SZUA-336; genus JAUXJB01. The sequence continues at coordinate 5,487 of JAUXJB010000012.1, forward strand.
CTGGGGGCGATCAGCCAGGCACAGATGGAGCGCGCTCTCGTCGACCAGGCGCGCGAAAAGCTGCTGGATCTCCTGTGCTGGACGGAAGGCGAGTCCGGGTTCGTGCAAAGTGCGCGGGAGGTCGATCGCGGCACCGAGCTCGAGGGCTGGAGTCCCAGACGGATGATGATCGAGGGTGCGGGCCGGATCAATCCATCGGTCCTCGAGAGCGAGCTCGCGCCCTACCGCGCATGCGAGGTGACGGTCGCTGCGGACGCCCTGGAGGGCGAGAATCTCTGCGGGGCCACCAAGGCACTGCTCGGGGCCCTGAAGCGGGAGAAGCGCGTGGAAGCACTGCTCCGGGATCACTCGGCGAGCCTCTACGCGCTGTGGCTCGTGGGCGCCCTGAGTTTCGAAGGTGCGGGATCAGAGGACGCCAGGCCGACCCCCGCGGCGCCGACCCCCGCGGAGCCGTGCTCCGGTCCCGAGCAGCTCGAAGAGCGGAAACGGAAGCAGGCCAAGCAGAATCACTTCGAGGTGTTGGGCCTGGACCCCAAGGCCAGCGAGGCGGATGCGCGTAACGCCTTCGTCGGGCTGGCGAAGCGCTACCACCCCGACAAGGTCGGGACGTCGAGCCCCGAGATGCAGGTGCTCGCCGCGGAGGTGTTCTCTCGCATCTCCCAGGCACACGAGGTCTTGAGCAATCCCGAGCGGAGGCGTAACTACCTGAAGGAGCTCAAGAAAGGCAGCTCCGCGCGGGCGGACAAGGACAAGGTCACGCGCATCGTCTCGGCCGAGCAGCAGTTTCGGAAGGCCGAGGAGCTCGTCAAGCGGCGGCAGTATCCCGAAGCCATCGAGGCGCTCCGCTGGGCCCTCAAGCTCGACCCGGACGAGGGCGAGTTCCATGCCCTGCTCGGTTGGGCCAGCTTCCTGGCGGCACCCACGGACCTCACCATCAAGAAAGAGGCGATCGAGCACATGCAGAAGGCGACCGCCCTCGCCCCAAACTCGCCCAGTGGCTACTACTACACGGGCAAGCTCTACAAGGCTTGCGAAGACCCCGACTTGGCAGAGAAGATGTTCCGCAAGGTCCTGGAGCTCCGCCCCGAGCACACGGAGGCCAATCAGGAGCTCCGCTTGTTCCAGATGCGGCGCTCGAAGGGCGATCGAGGCGGCAAGAGCCGCTTTGGCCGAGGAACGAAGAAGTAAGCCCGGTGATCGAGAAGACAGACCAGGTGTGGCTGGACGGGGAGTTCGTCCCCTGGGACGAGGCCAGGGTCCCGATCCTCACACACACCCTGCACTACGGGCTGGGTGTCTTCGAGGGCATCCGTTGCTACGAGTGCGATGACGGCGCGAGCGCCGTGTTCCGGCTCGCCGAGCACCTCGAACGCCTGTACAACTCCGCCAAGATCGTCGAGCTGGAGATTCCCTTCCCCAGGGAGCGTATCTCGGCGGCCATTCTCGAGACCCTGCGCGTCAATCGCCTGGCCGAGGGCTACATCCGTCCGCTGGTCTATCTCGGCGAGGGTGCGATGGGGCTCCTGCCCACGGACAATCCGGTGCGCGTCGCGTTGATCGTCTGGCCCTGGGGAGCCTACCTCGGTGCGGATGGGCTGGAGAACGGCATTCGCGCGAAGGTCTCGTCGTACTCGCGGCACCACCCGAACGTGACGATGACCAAGTCCAAGACATGTGGCGACTACGTCAACTCGATCCTGGCCAAGCGCGAGGTGACGCGTCTCGGCTACGACGAGGCCATCATGCTGGATACGAACGGGATGGTGTGCGAGGCCTCCGGCGAGAACATCTTCATCGTCCGAAGGGGAACGCTGAAGACGCCACCGCTGGGCGCGGTTCTCGAGGGCATCACGCGCGATGCGGTGATCCGGATCGCGCGCGACAAGGGCATCGATGTGCTGGAGCAGAACTTCACACGCGACGAGCTCTACAGCGCCGACGAGTGCTTCCTGACCGGAACGGCGGCCGAGGTGACGCCGATCCGAGAGGTCGACGACCGCGTGGTCGGCTGCGGATCGCGCGGGTCGATCACCAAGACCATCCAGTCGACCTATTTCGACGCCGTGCGCGGCCGAGAGAGCAAGTACGACTTCTGGCTGACCCGCGTCTAGGCCGGCGACCTTCCTCTATCCGATGGCGTAGCCGAAGATCGCATCGAGCAGCTGCTCGCGCCGCGCTTCGCTCAGCGGGGGTTCGATCGGCAGGAGAAGTCCCGTCGCCAACGCGCTGTCGCTGCAGGGCAGGGCGGCCAGGTCTCGATCCGCTACTGGCAGGTGGAGTCTGCGCGTCTCGATCCCGCTGTCCAGGAGCAGCTTGTGCAGATCGTCTGCGCTGGTCCGGGCGAAGCGCGTGAGCCGGAGCAGGTAGGCGGAGTAGACCGACAGGGCCTGCTCCGGGGTCGACGGCACCCGAAAGGCGTCGTAGCGCACGAGCTCCGACGAGTAGGAGCTGGCCTCGGCGCGCCGCGCCGAGATCCGGTCCTCCAAGCCCGCAAGCTCTCGGAGCGCGAGCGCCGCCGCACCGTCGCCGAGTCGGAGATCCTTCACCAGCGGCCGAAAGCGCTCTGCGAGATTCTCCGGCAGCATGACGAGCCCGGCCTGGAGTCCCGTGGTCCCGCGACCGAGCGGCAGGCGGAACACGCATGTGCAGGGACCGCGTCCCAGTCTCGAGCCCGCAAAACGCGCCCCCAGGCTCTCGCCGCCGTCTTCGATCACCTCGAGATCGTGCTCTTGGGCCAGGCCGTAGAGCCGGTCGAGCTCGGCGGGTTGGCCCAGCGCGTGCGAGATCACGAGAGCGCGGGTCTGCTTGCAGAGAGACTCGCGAGCGCGGTCCGGATCGAGCGTCAGGCGCTGGGGATCGACATCCGCGTAGACGGCTCTCGCCCCTGCCGCGGTCAGTCCTTCGACGGCGGCGGCCGACGCGAGCCCGGGAAAGATCAGCTCGTCGTCCTCGCCGAGCCCGAGGATCTCGGCGATGACGCGGAAGGCGTCAGCAGTGGAACGCAGTGCGAATACGTGGTCAGCGCCGACATAGCTGGCAACCTCCTGCTCCAGGAGGTTCGTATCACGGCCGGGTTCGCTGCGCGTCACCACGTCTTGAAGCTCCTCTGCGGGAGTGGATCCGACCTCGAAGGGGACCCCGACGTCTTGTCCGCTGCCAGAGGGTGTCAGGCGGTCCAGATACTCCTCGACGCAGCGTACGAGCTCGTCGATCATCTGAAGGTACACTTCGCCGACGTCGTCGTCATCATCCGGCGGGCTGATCTCGCGCGCGTGAACGTCGCGTCCGCATTGGCGTAGGGCCACGCCCGAACAGCTTTCGGAGTGGAAGAAGTCCACGGCCTCGAGCAGACCGAGTCGGCAGTTGCCCCCGATCGACAGCGGGATCTCGGTGTGGACGCCGACGGCGATTGCGAGGTCTGGACGAATCCTGTCCTCGAGCCAGCGCACGAGCTCCTCCCCGAGCTTATGTCCGCTGCGCGCGGGGATCGATGCGCGGTCGCAGATCTCCAGGATCTCGGGGCAGAAGTCGCGCTCCTTCGCGCCTTCGATCCCGATGAAGGCCGCGATGCGGTCGCCGCGTTCGAGCAGTCGCTCCAGCATGCAGAGTGCGCGGTAGGTTCCGCCAATCAACAGAATTCTGGGTCTGGTCTGGTTCACGCTCGCTCTCCGCTGCGCTCCTTCCGGAGCGCTTGGGTCTGAGTTCTCAGCGCGAGCTGCACGAGGCGCTCGCGGTCGTCATCCAGTAGCTCTTCGAATGCGAAGGCCGTGTCGTCGGAGGGCCCCATGTCCTCTGGGCTTACGATCCTCGCTACCGCTTGTATCAGCGGCAATCCCGCGTCGCCCAGGTCGAGCTGAACCTCGACGAGCGCCCTGTCCGGCAGGTCGAGGCCGAATGGCCCCCCAAAGCCCGCCGCCGACAGACAGATCTCGACGGGCGCGTTGCTCGCCAGCAGGTCGCTCTTCACGCCGTCGGCCCGGCGTATCACGTCGTCGATGCGTCGCTCGATCCGGTCGAGGCTGAGGGCGATGTGCTTCCAGAGACCCAGCGCCATGCGATGCTCGCTGGGCAGCCCGGAGCCCTCGAGCGCGCCGGGTGCGAACGCGCGAGGAAGGCAGCGCGATTGCACGCGCGCGCGCGCTGCGGGCTCATCGTCGGGATCGAGGCGGCGAAGCCCGACGCGGGCGAAGCAGCGAATCCGGAAGTACTCGCGACGTTCGTTCACTGGCTTGTCCAGACGAGGAGCTCGCGAAACTGCGTGAGGGCGCGCGGGAGCGAGTAGCCCGTGCGGTCCGCCAGGCGGATCGGGTCGCCGGACTCGAGCTCCGAGAAGAGGCCCCGGACGTCCTCGAGCAGTGCGTCCTCCGCTTCCTTCCAACGACTCTCGAACTCGCTCTTCCGCTCGGGGTAGACGTCGAGAAAGCGATGGATCCCCTGCAAGAGGTTGACGAGCACCTGGAGCGCCTCGATCGTGTCCCCGAGTCGCGATCTCCCGCTCTGCTCATTCCCGGTGCGAAAATCCTGAGAGATGGAGTTGAGGACGCCTACGATTCTCGCGATCCAGTCGGCTGTCTCTGCCAGACTGTCGCCCGCGATGGTCTGCGGCGTCGCGCTCCTCACGCTTACGTTGCGCAAGCTGCCGACTTCGAAATCCTCGAGCTGCTCCTCGTCGATCGCGTGCCCGTTGACGTTCAAGGTGCGGATCTGATGCCCGGGTGCGAGCAACCTGTGAAGCAGGTCGAGCAGCTCCTTGGTCGAGAGAGGTTCGACGACTTGTCGGTTTCCGTTTATCTCGAGGTCGATCATGTGGCGAGTCCTTTGCGTGTGGGATGGGGGGCGATGATGTCGCGCAGCAGAGCGGCGCGCCGACGTAGGGCGGCGTACTCGTCCGCGCTTCTCTGCGCGATCACGGGCAGGCTGGCTTCCGGAAGGCTTTCGAGGGCGGCCTCGAGGGATAGGCCGAGGGGAGCGAGCAGAGGCTCGCTGCGCGCGATGTCGTAGGTTCGCTCGTCGCATTGCCTGAGGAGATCCCCCGCGCGCCGGGCCTCGGCCGGATCCGGCCGACCGCGAGCCAGGCGGCGAGCGGCCTCCTCGCCGCTTCGTGCCGTCTCCTCGAGGCGGTGCAATCGCTCGACGATTCCGCCGGGCAGCAGCTCGGCCCAGTGTTGTGGCGACACCCCGTAGCGTCTCTCGCCCTCGCGCCAGATTTGCTCCAGAGACAGAGGACGGCCGGCGAGGCTCTCGAGGAACACCGCCCGGTAGGCGACGGCCATCAGATCGTGGGGGCGGGGCGCGCGCCTGTGCGCGGGGAGCAGATCGAGAAGTCCGTGCTCGTCGAAGCTCGTGCGCAGCAGGTCCGCGCGCGGAAGTGCGGGCAGGGTTCCCGGGTCCTCTCCGCGCAAGATGCGAGCGATCAGCTCGGCGAGCCAGTCCGCGGGCACGTCCTCGTGACACGCCGGAAAGCCACACTTCGCAAAATGGTGACACGGTGCGCAGCCGATGCGGGAGGAGAGGGCCCAGTGCCCCTCCGCGTAGACGGCGGTCTCCCACGGGTTCCCCAGCCCTACGAATATCGAGCAGGTGGTCGTCCCGACGGCGCCCGCGAGGTGCATCGTGCCGGTGTCGGCCGTGAGCAGCACATCGCACCGTTCGATCACTCCGGCGAGCTCCGCGATGCTGGTCTCCCCGACGAGCTCTTCGAAAGCGACCTCCGGGCAGGCGTTGCGCAGCTCGTGCGCCAGCTGCTTCTCGGCCGGCACACCGACGAGGACGGCTCGCATTTCGGGAACGAGGCGCGCGAGAGCATTCAGGCTCTCGGCGTAGCGAGAGACCGCCCACGCCTTCGTGTCGGTGCTGGCACCGAGCTGCACCGCCACGAGGGGAACGTTCGCTGGCAAGCGCTCCAGCGCGAAGGCGCGAGCGCGGGGCGGAACCTGTACGTACAGCGGTTCCCCGCACCCGATCAGACCGGCGGCGCCCAGATAGATGTCGACCAGGTTGTAGCGTGTCACCCGGCGTGCGCGAACCAGCGAGCTCATGTGCTGGAGCCAGGGATTCTCGACGCGGCGAGACCCCCGCCGGTCGAGGTCGTAGCCGACCGTGTGGTCCGCGTCGAGCAGAGAGAGCAGAACCGCCGACGTGCGTGAGTGGGTGAAGTTGAAGAGCACGTCGAAGTGGACGCGCGAGAGCTCATCGACCAGGTAGCGAACGGTTCGAAAGGCGTCGAGAAAGTTCGAATCGGGATCCACGAGCAGGCGGGCGAGCGCATCTCCGTCGATCTCGTGAATCTCGTCGACGCCCGGCAGCATCTCGGCCGCTTCGCGAAAACGCGTCTTCACGATCAGATGAATCTCCGCGTCGGGGTGTCGCTTTCGCAGACCGGCGAGCACAGGCGTGGTCTGAATCAAATCTCCAAAGCGGGTGAGGTTCAGTATCCCTATGCGCTTCACGCCGGGTCCCCTGCCTCGTTCAGGACGGTGATCTCACTGCGCGCTTCGCGCATGAGCAGGAGCAGCTTCTCGTCGCGTGTGAGCGGCCCGTCTCCCGAGCCGACCGCCAGCGAGATCGCATCGCCGTCGAGTACGCGATCGGCGTCGACGCGCGTGAGTATCTCTCGCAGTCCGGGCTCGTCCTCGCTGGCTTCCAGTACCGATCCCACGCTCGGGAGAACGTTTCGCCGCGGGATCAGCGGGACCGGGCCCGCGGACAGGGCCTCTATCGCGCTCTCCATGCGGTGGCGGTACGTGTGCTCCGAGAGAGCGCGGCGATGCGCCGCTGCTGCGATCTCGCTCCGTTCGTCGGGATGGTCGAGGTAGTAGCGAAGCTTCTCGCGGCACTCGTCGATGTCGGCGAACGTCTCGAGCTCGGTTCCGATCTCGAAGAAGCGCGACAGATCGCGACGCTCGTCCACGAGCTGGAAGCAGCGCGCTCCGGCCAGCTCGAAGGTGCGCGGGTTGACGAAGTCGCCCACCGGGTTGATCCCGTCGCACCACGGTGAGGAGTGGAGGTTCAGGTTGATGCGGCTGGCGTTGAAGATCCGATTCGCATCCGCGCTGGATTGTCTGATGTTGGGCTCGGGCATTGCGGTGGAGAAGGGCGCTGTGAGTGGCCACTCCGTTCCGTACACGCGCAGGCCCATGGAGAAGAGAGCCGGTAGAAACTGGCTGCGATTGTGGTAGCCGGCGCCGAGGAAAGATACGTCGCACTCGTATCTGCGGCGCTCTTCCGATGAGAGCTCGATCGGGCGGTGCAGATCGGGATCGAAGCCCATCGGAAGCGGGACGCCGTAGGCTCCTGCCTCGCGCAGAGGCCCCGCGAAGTCGTCCGGCTGGATGTGGAAGATCGTGTCGTACGACCGCGCCAGATCCGACCAGTAGCGCATCACGCGGAAGTCCTCGCAGAACCACAGTGCGCGCGTGACCCCGAGCTGTCCCAGGCGATCGAGCGTCTGCGGATCGAGAGGCGCGCCGGCGACCGCGAAGATCAGATCGGGCGGGTCGAGCTCGAAGCGACCGAGCAGCATCTCCCCGATCACGCGACCCAGCCCATCTCGCAGCGATTCGGAGAGCGGCGCGAGTCGCCCGTCCTGCGCCGTCCGGAAGATCTCCTGGAACGCGGGCCAGAATGCCGAGAGGTCGATCTCGCGCACGCGATGTCCCAGTGCGGTGAGCGCGCGCGCGCTGGCCTCCGCGACCGGGACCGCGCCTCCGTAGAGCGGTGGGATCACGGCCACGTCGAGCGGCGAGGGCGTTCCGCCGGGATGGAAGCGTTCCGCCAGTGCATCGTGGAGCGCGCGGGCCCGATGCCGCGCGGAGGGATGCGCCAGCAGGAGTCCGCGCTCGCGGGCCGTGAAGATCGGGTGACGAAGCGCCTCGGCGAGGTCCTCTCCCACGACGAGCTGGATCCGCGCAAGTGCCTGCGAGAGGTCCACGCGTTCCAACACGGCCCGAGCCAATCCGATCGATGGTTCGATCACGAGCAGTTGGCCGTCGAAATCGCTCAGGAAGCGCAGGGTGTGTACACCCATGCCGAAGAGGACCAGGCGCCTCGCCGCCGCCTCGTGTGCGCGCTCCGCGAAGTACTGCGCGAGCTCTCGGGCTTCCTGCTCAGGATCCTCCGCACTCGTTTCTTGCACGCCGCCTACCCGGATCGATAGCGCTCCGCTCCGCGCGGTAAGGGTCTCGATGTCGGAGTCGGTCGAAGCTCGACGGATGCGCTCCACGAGCGCGGGATGGGTACGACCAAGCGCTTCGAGGTTTGCTGCTAGTGGCTCCATCACCTTCCGGTGGGGGCGCCACGAGATGGAGCAAGCCGCGTGCCCACGCTATCCGAAGTCGAGCACCGACGCTGCAGCGCATCCGCGCCGCGGGATAGGCAAGAATTGCCCGGGGGGGAAAGCGGAGAGCGACCCTTGAGTTGCTCTCCGCGCGGAAAGGCGCGCTCTGCGCGCCGGTAGGCCGCTAGGACTGCCCGCTAGGACTAGACAGACTTCGAGATGAAGGCCGGACGGTTTGGGAGTGTCGGCTTGTAGCCGTCGACAGCCGTACGCGACTTCCGGAGCTCCTCGATGTGGATGCGTAGCTCTTCGCGCAGGTTCTGGATCATCTCCGCCAGAGACTCTTCCGCTCGGGCGAGCCGCTCGGAGAGCTCCTGAGAGATCGGTTCGCTGGGCGGATCCTCCTCGAGCGAACGCATGAGCTCGGTTCGGGTAGCCCGGGCGCGATCGAGTGCCTCCAGCCGCTCGTTCTTCGTTTCGCGAAGCGCAGCTTCGGTGGCCTCCAACCAGCTGGCGAGGCGCGGATCGTCACTCACTCCCCGACTCCGGCCGGTGCGAATCCGCCAGCTCGCGCCAGGCAGACTCGAGGGTCTCCATCACGGGAATCACGGCATCGAGAGAGCTGCGGTCCCCGTCGACGTTTGCCCGGATCACGCCCTCCAGCACGAACTGGTAGAGGCTCTCGAGATTGGTGGCGATGGGGCCCCCTCGCGCGTGATCCAGCGCCGAGAGAAGCTCCGACACGATGGCATGCGTGCGTCCCAGTGCATGCCCTCGGACCGCGGGCTCGTCGAAGCTCGCCTGCGCCTGTCTGCCGAAGCGAACGGCTCCTTCGTACAGGAGCAGGACGATGCGTACCGGATTGGCAGAGCCTACCTGGCCCTGCTGGTACGCGAGGTGAGCGTGATGTGCGCCGAACTGCATTCTCCATCCTCTCCTGGGGGCGTGCGTCCTAGCGTAGTGACTGCAGCAGGAACTGGGACAGGAACTCGCCCTGTTGCTGGATTCCCGCGATCGTTCGCTCCAGCGCTGCGAACTGCAGCACCAGGTTCTCCTCGATGGTCACGAGTCGATCTTCCGCGTCGCTGATGCTCTGCGAAAGATTGGAAATCGTCTCGGTCGTGCCGTTGATCCGAGCCACCAGCGCGCCGTCGACGGTGTCGGTGTAGGTATCGGCGATATCGCGCAGCTGATCGGCGAAGGATCCCGCACCGGCGAAGAAGCTCGCAACACCCTCGAAGTCCGAAGCCAGCGCGGCGTCCAGCTCGTCCTCGTCGAGCTGCAGCTTTCCGTCGCGGTCGAGCTCGAGTCCAATCTGTATGGCCGAGGTGATGCTGCCGGAGCCGATCGCACTGGCGACCACCATCGCGAGCCGCTGCTGGAGCCCCACAAGCGTTCTGTCCCCGATCAGCGGTCCGCCTCGGCTCGTCGTCGGGTCCACCACTGCCTGCTGCGCGATGACATCAACCACGTCGTTGTAGAGCGAGACCAGCTCCACTATCGCATCTGCAACCTCATCGGGCGCCGGCTCGACCTCGATCGTGATCGGGGTCGCGCTCACCTTCTCGACCTGCAGGGTGAGACCTCGCAGGAACTCGCTGAATGTGTTGGTGGAGCTCTCGATGGTGAGTGGGGCAGCGGAGCCCGGATCGAGGATGATCTCCGCATTGACGGCGGTCTGAGTCTCGGTGAATGCGAGTGCGGACTCCCCTCCAGCGAGGCCAGTCGCGTCGAGATCCAGGATGAAGTCCTTACCGGTGGTGTTTCCGACGATGACGATCTTGAACGGGTTGCCCGCTCCTCCATCATCGACGACAAAGGCGGTGACTCCCGCGTTGGCGCTGTTGACGGCCTCGACGAAGCCATCCACTGTTTCGTTGGAGCTGTCGATCGTGATGTCTGTGGGAGGGTCGGTGCCGACCGTGATCGAGAATGTGCCCGTGCCGACACTCGCGGTCCTCGCGGAGTAGCCGTTCGAGATCTCCCGCTCCTGAGCGGCGAGCTGCTGGAC
>JAUXJB010000157.1 GCA_030624945.1 Deltaproteobacteria bacterium
CGGAGAAGGAGAAGGCAAGTGGCTGGGATTCTGGACAAACTCTCGGAGGAAGCCCAGGAGCTGAAGAGGCTGCGTGACGAGCTGCGCGTCCAGCTCGACCTCGGGCGGATGGAGGCGCGCGACCGCTGGGAAAAGGCCGAAAAGTCGTGGAACGTGTTCGAGGACAAGTTGAAGGTTGTCGCCCATGAGACCGGGGAGGCGCTGCGAGACGTGGGCGAGGCCACGAAACTCGTTCTGGAGGAGATCCGCGAGCACTATCGCGCGATCCGAAAGCACCTCTGAACGTTTCGAGGGAAACCGGGCGTGAGCGGAGACGACGCTCCGACCGGGAACTCTGATCCCAGCGAAGCGCGTGCTCTGGCACGCTCGGGAGTTTCCGAGCGACCCAGGGGACTCCGGGCGGGGCTACGCCGCCACGGACTGGTTCGGAGACCGACAGCCGTCGCCGCCCTCACACGGGCACACGACCTTCGTTTCACCGACGGCAACCGCATCGCGCTCTACGAAACGGGGCGGCGTGGGCTCGATGCCATGTTGGACGCCATAGAGGCAGCCCGCGAGCGCATCCACCTCGAGACCTACATCTTGCGCAGCGACGCCACCGGCGAGCGCTTCCTGGCGGCGCTTGCGGATCGGGCCCGGAGCGGGGTCGCGGTCCGTGTGCTCTACGACGCCGTGGGCTCGCGCAGTCTCCACGATTCCGCCCTGGACGGGCTCCGCGCTGCCGGTGGAGATGTGATCGCCTTCAATCCCCTCGGCCGCATCTACCCGCGCTTCGCCCCGAGGCGACGAGACCACCGCAAGATTCTGGTCGTGGACGGGCGCGTCGCCTTCACGGGCGGCCTCAACATCGGAGACGAGTACTACGGTGGACTGGAGGGACCGAGCGCGAGCTGGAGGGACGCGCACGTTCGTGTGGAGGGCCCGGCAGTTCGCGATCTCGAGGCCGTATTCCTCGAGAGCTGGTTCCGGGCCGACGGACCCGGGTTGGTCTGGAGCTCGTTCCTCGACAGCGCTCCCGCACCCTGCGGGGACAGCCGCTGCGCCGTACTCGCGGACGGTCCGGTCTACCGCCGACGGCGAACCCGGGCATTGCTGATCGGGTCTCTGGGTGACGCGGACCGGACGGCAGGTCTGACGAGCCCGTACTTCGCCCCGGGTCGACGCATACTCGAGGCGCTCGCAGCTGCAGGCGAGCGGGGGGTGCGCGTGGACCTGCTGCTGGCCGGCCAAAGCGACCACCCCCTCCTGCGTCGCGCCGCTCGTGCGAGGTTCCCCCGCTTGCTGCGCGCGGGCGTCCGGGTATTCGAGTACCAGCGAGCGATGATGCACGCCAAGACCGCGGTCTTCGACGAGTCGCTGGCCGTGATCGGGACGTCGAATCTCGACCGCCAGAGCTTCGAGCGAAGCTACGAGGTCAATCTCGTGATCGCCGGTGGCGAAGTGCCGCGCCAGCTGCGCGCAAACTTCGAGCGCGACTGTCGGGGCGCCAGCATCGTCGACGCGAACACGCTCGACGCCAGGGGAGCCGTCGAACGGGGCATCGACGCCCTGGCTGCTCTGCTGCTGCGCCTGGTCTAGCCAGAGGGCATGCGAATTGCTCTTATGTGAAGCATGAATAGAGCGAGAACCTGCCTCCTTCTGGCCCTGTGCCTGCCCCTTTTCGCCTGCGAGCTCGCGGAGCGCGCGCTGGCTCCACCGGAAGCCCCGGAGGACCGCCTGGCAGCCGGCCGCGAACGCTTCCTGCGCTACTGCTCTTCCTGTCACGGACAGGAGGCGATGGGAAGCGGACCCGTGGCTGCAACGCTCAAGCGCCCCCCGGCGGATCTGACCCGCATAGCGGTGAGACGCGATGAGTTCGATCCGGATTTCGTCGCCAAGTACATCGATGGGCGCATTCGCATCGCCGCACACGGTCCGACCGATATGCCGGTCTGGGGCCGCAGACTCGACGATCGAAACGAGGAGCTCTATCAGGAGACGCGCCTGACTTCCGTCGCGATCTCCCTGATCGTCGACTACCTCGAGAGCATCCAGGTCGGCCCCGCGCCCGAGTCCCCGAAGGCCGAGGCCGCGCGCGATTCCACGCTTGCCACGATGCACCGGATCTTCGATTCCCTCGCCTACCTGTTGCCCGCAAGCCTGGACGACGAGCTCTTCTCCGATCCGACGGAGAGCGCGGCGATCACCAGCGCGCTCGGGGTCCTCTCCGAATCGGCGGGTGGACTCGAAGCTCACGCCGGTGCGCACGATGCGGCCTTTCGGCTGCTGAGCGGGTCTCTGGCGGCCGATGCGCGCGAGATTCAGCATCGGTTCGCGCAGGGGCGTTACGCCGAGGCCCAGTTCTTCCTCCAGCAGCTCACCGAGAACTGCGTCGCCTGTCACTCGCGTCTGCCGACCCGACGCGACTTCCCCTTTGGGGAACGCCTCCTGGATCGGATGGACCTCGATCGGATCGCCGCGGTCGACCGCGGCCGTCTCCTCGTCTCGGTTCGGCAGTTCGAACAGGCGCTCCGCACCTGGGAGCAGCTTCTCGCCGACCCCTCGGTGTCGGCGGCGGAGATCGATCTGGCGGGGGTCCCGCTCGACTACCTCACCATATGCATCCGGGTCGAGCGCGATCTCGCGCGGCCGCGGCCCGTTCTGGAGAGATTCGCCCAGCGGCCGGATATGCCCCGCTATCTCGGCCACCACCTCGCTCTGTGGATCGAATCTCTCCGCGAGCTCGAGAGGCAGCCCGACCGGCCACCGACCCTGGAGCGCGCGAAGGAGCTCGCGGATCGCTCGCGCGAGCATCCGGCGACGGCCGTGAGTCGTGAAGGACTGGTCTACGACCTGATGGCCTCGAGCCTGCTGCACCGCTACGTCGATGCCGGTGACCAGCCCGAGGAAGCGCTATCGGAGGCCTACTACCTGCTCGGCGTCATACAGGCGCGCACCGGTTATGCGTCGTGGGTGCCCGAGACCGAGTTCTATCTCGAGGCCGCGATCCGCGTCGCACCGGCGACCGAGTCGGCGGAGCAAGCCTACTTGCTGCTCGAGGAGTACACGGTGCTGAGCTACGGGGGATCCTCCGGCACGCATCTGCCCGCCGATGTCGTGCAGAAGCTCAGCGAGCTGCGCGGCCTGCTCGACAGCTCTTAGCCGTCCTCTCGGCCTATCGGCGCGGAGAGCGACTCTCGAGCCGCTCGCCTGGGCGGCGGACGATGGTGCCCTTCCGGCCGAGCAAGATGGCGGGGGCGTCCTCCAGGCAACCGATACCCGCAATGCCTCCCGTCGCCTCGACAAAACGCAGGGCGGCCTCGACCTTGGGGCCCATCGAGCCCCTCTCGAACTCGCGCGCCCGGAGCTCGTCGGGCGCACAGACCCCGAGCGGGGTCGCACGCGGGGTACCCCACCCGTCGTAGACCGCGTCCACATCCGTGAGTAGGAGCAGTGCGTCCGCCCCGAGCTCGGTGGCGAGGAGGCCTGCGGCCAGATCCTTGTCCACGACGGCCTCGACACCCACGAGGGCGCCCGAGGGCGTCTCGGCCACGGGGATTCCGCCACCGCCCAGACACACGACGATAACCCCCGCCTCGACCAGGAGCTCGATCGTCGATAGCTCGATGATCCGCACAGGCTCGGGGGAGGCGATCAGGCGCCGATAGCCGTCGCCGTCCGGCCCGATCGCCCAGCTCGTGACGGATTCCAGCCGCTTCGCCTCGTCCTCGGTGTAGAGCGGTCCGATGGGCTTCGACGGGCTGGCGAAAGCGGGATCTTCGGGGTCTACGCACATCTGCGTCAGCAGCGTCGCCACGGGGCGATCCGGCAACTTGTTGATGAGCTCCTGTTCGATCACGTAGCCGATCATCCCCTCGGACTCCGCGCCGAGTACGTCCAGGGAGAATGTTCGAGACTCCCGGAGCGATTCGGCCTGCAGGGCCAGGAGGCCGATCTGCGGACCGTTGCCGTGCGTGACCACGACGGTGTGCGACCGGGCGATCTCGGCAATCGAGCCCACGGCGATCTGCACGTTTCGACGCTGCACCTCCGCGGTGAGCGGCTCGCCGCGTCGCAGGAGGGCGTTGCCTCCCAGGGCGATCACCACGCGCATCCTAGGACGCCAGCTCTGCGCGCTCGAGAAACTGCCGCACCACCTCTCCCAGCCCCGGGCGCCCCACCTCTGCGAACTCGTAGCGCGCGCGCACGACCCGCTTATCCAGCTCGATCAGGGCGGCCAGGTCGGTGGGTGTCCCGGAGACGATGACCTCGGCGTCCGATCGCACCAGCGTCTCGCGCAGTGCATCCAGCTGTTCCGGGTAGTAGCCGACCGCGGGCAGCACGGCTCCCAGATGCGGGTAGTCGCGATAGACCGCCTGGATTTCGGGACCGGCGAAGGGTCGCGGATCCACGATCTCGGCCGCTCCCGCGCGGATCGCGGCCACGTGTCCCGCTCCGTAGGCCATCCCCCCGTGGGTGAGAGTCGGCCCGTCGTCGACCACGATGACACGCCGCCCCCGCACGGCATCCGGATCGTCCAGGGTGACCGGCGAGGCGGCGCGGACGACCTGCGCTGCGGGGTTCACCTCGCGCACATCGGCCAGAACGCGCTCGATGGCGGAATCGGACGCCGCGTCGCTCTTGGC
>JAUXJB010000073.1 GCA_030624945.1 Deltaproteobacteria bacterium
ATGGTCCCGAAGCATCTGAAGGCTCACAATGGGCTTCACTCCACCTCGCGAGAGGCACACCGATCGAATGGGTTCGGGTGATGGGAGGGTGGAGCTCAGCGAAGATGCTGCTCGACGTGTACGGGCACTACATGCCCCGCGAGATGCGGGGGTTCTCCGACTCCTTGGCACCATCCGACCGCACCAGACCGCACCAAGCTGTTCGGCCACTGTGAGTGGTGTCGTGCTCGTCGTCGGAACCTATTGACGATGCACAGGAATAGTTGGCTCCCCGGGAGGGACTCGAACCCCCGACCTAGTGGTTAACAGCCACCCGCTCTACCAACTGAGCTACCGAGGAACGGAGCGCTCAGGGTAGAGATGTCGGGCGAGGATTCAAGTGGAGATGCCGGAGGTGGAACCGGCCCTCCCCCGGCGAGCGGTCTCGGGACCGGGTCGCGTAAACTCGGGTCGGATCTCTCACGGCGGGCGTAGGAGGGCCCCGGAGATGGCCGATCTGCCGCACTCCAATGTCTACAAGGATCCGCTGACGCCGGTCGTGATGCTCGAGCGCACCCTGCGGGTGTTCCCCAGGCAGGTCGCGGTGATCCACGGTGAGCTCAGCTGGACCTACGCGCAGCTGGGTGAGGAGGTCGGGAGGCTCGCGGGAGCCCTGCGGCGGGCCGGCGTCGTGGCCGGGGACCGCGTGGCGATCCTCTCGCCGAACACCCCCTGGCACCTCGTCGCCCACTTCGCCGCGCCCCTGATCCAGGCTCCTCTGGTCTCGATCAACACGCGGCTCGCGCCGCCAGAGATCGCGTACATCCTCGAGCATTCGGGCGCGAAGATCCTGCTGGTCGATCCGGAGCTGGCCGCACCGCTGGACGGGGTGCTGGCCGAGCTCGGGTCGCTCCAGCGCGTGGTCGAGATCGCCGACGCGGAGGTGCCGGTGCGCGAGGGTCGCGAGAGCTACGCCGCCTTCGTCGACGACGCGCCGGTCGTCGAGATCGCGAATCCCCTGCTGGACGAGGATGCGCTGCTCTCGATCAACTACACCTCGGGCACGACGGGTGTGCCCAAGGGGGTCATGTACACGCACCGGGGTGGCTTCCTGAACGCCATGGGCGAGATCGTCTCGCTGGGCCTGTCGCAGCGGACGGTGTTCCTGTGGACGCTGCCCATGTTCCACTGCAACGGCTGGTGTATGCCCTGGGCGGTGACCGCCGCCGCCGGCACGCACGTGTGTCTGCGCGCGATCGATCCGCCGACGGTATTCCGGCTCATCGAGGCGCACGGCGTAACGAACTTCAACGCGGCCCCCACCGTGCTCCTGATGCTGGCGAGCCATCCGGTGGCCGAAGGCGTGCGGTTCGACCCGCCGATCCACGTGTGCACCGGCGGCGCGCCGCCGTCGCCCACGTTGCTCGAGCGCATGGAGCGTCTGGGCGCGCGCATCACGCACCTCTACGGTCTGACGGAGACCTACGGCCCGCACGTCCTCTGCGAGATGCAGCCGGAGTGGGACGATCTCGACGCTGCGGGCCGCGCCAGGGTCATGTCGCGCCAGGGAGTGCCCTACCCACACGCGATCTATCTGCGCGTGGTCGACGAGCGCATGAACGACGTTCCGGCCGATGCCAAGACCATGGGCGAGGTCGTTACGCGCGGCAACAATACGATGTGCGGATACTACAGAGATCCGGAGGCGACGGAGAAGGCATTCGCGGGGGGCTGGTTTCACACGGGCGACGTGGGCGTGATGCATCCCGACGGCTACATCGAGCTGCGCGATCGCAGCAAGGACATCATCATCTCGGGAGGCGAGAACATCTCCACCATCGAGGTGGAGAACGCCCTCTATCAACATCCCGACGTGCAGGAGGTGGCGGTGGTCTCCATGCCCGACGCGAAGTGGGGCGAGGTCCCCAAGGCGTTCGTCACCCTCAAGCCCGGGACGAGTCCGACCGCGCAGGAGGTGATCGACTGGCTGCGGGAACGCCTGGCGCACTTCAAGTGCCCCAAGGAGGTGGAGTTCGGCGAGCTTCCGAAGACGGCGACGGGCAAGATCCAGAAGTTCCGGCTGCGCGAGCGCGAGTGGCAGGGGCGCGACACGCGTATCGGCGGTGCCGAGCTCGGGGAGGAGTGAGCTCACCCCTCTTTGGTTCGCTCCGCGAGCAGGACCGCTCCGATCCCGACGAGTGTGAGCGCCGCCCCCGCGGCCGCTCGCGCACCCAGGGCCTGATCGAGAATCACCCAGCCCAGCGCCAGACTCGCGACCGGCTGCAGGAGCAGCACGAGCCCGCCGTGGTGCCCGGGTAGACCGGCGATGCCGCGCGTGATCAGTAGCCAGGCCACGGCCTGCGGTCCCAGCCCGAGCAGGGCCAGCCACAGGTGTTGCCAGGCGTGGGGCAGCACCTGCAGCGTGCCCTCTGCCGTGCCGAGCAAGCCCAGCAGGGGACCCGCGGTCGCGAGCTGCACCAGCAGGACCGCCTCGGGTGCACTGCCGGAGCTCCGGCCCGCCCGCCGCAGGCAGATCAGGGCTCCCGCGTAGGCGACGCCCGCCCCCAGCGCCATCGCCAGCCCGGGCAGCCGCGTCTCGCTGGGCACACCGGCTACCTCGCCACCCGAGAGCAGTGCCAGGCCCGAGAAGGTGACGGGTAGGGCGAGCCAGAAGGCGCGCGCGGGGCGCTCTCGCAGCGCGACCATGCCGAAGAGCGCGATCCAGATCACCTGCGTGTTCACGACCAGGGTCGCGGGACCGGCGCCGATCAATCCGATCGAGCGGTGCCAGAGCGCCATGTCGCACGCGAAGAACACCCCGGAGAGGATCGCGGAGGGCATCCAGTCCCGGACGCGGAACGACGAGCTCGCACGGATCAGGCAAACCGGGACGAGCACGGGCAACGCCCACACGAAGCGCCACACCGCCGCGGGAGTCGGGTCCACCTGGGAGAGCACGAGCAGGATCGGCGCGAACGAGATCCCGAGCGCCCCGAACAGGACCGTCGCGTAATCTCGTCCCCGCGTCATCAGCCGGGCTGCTGCTGCGTCAGGCAGTGGACGGAGCCCAGTCCGCGCAGCAGCGCCCTCGACGGGATCGGCAGAGCTTTTCGGCCCGGGAACAGACCTCCGAGAATGTCGAGCGCCTGGACGTCCGAGTCGTCCCCGAAGGCGGGCACGAGCACGGCCGCATTGGCCACGTAGAAGTTCGCGTAGCTGGCGGGCAAGCGCTCTCCGTCCGCTTCGATCGGGGGGGGCATGGGGAGGTCTATGACCTCGAGGTCCGGTTCTGCGAGCAAGCGCGCCCGACAGCGTTCGAGCGGCTCGTGGTTGGGGTCGCGTTCGTTCGACTCGCGGGCGCAGACCACGCGCCCGGGAGCCACGAAACGCGCGATCTCGTCCACGTGGCCGTCGGTGTCGTCGCCTTCGATGCAGCCGTCGAGCCAGACAAAGCGCGTCACGCCGAGCAGGTCGCGGAGCACGTGCTCCACGTCTGCGAGGCCAGCACCGGGGTTGCGGCGCTCGTCGATGAGCGTCGCGCGGGTCGCGATCAGGGTACCCCGGCCATCGACCTCGAGAGCACCGCCTTCCGCGACGATCTCGGAGCGCACGCGCGGTACCCCGGCGAGAGCCGCGACGTGCCGAGCCACGGCGTCGTCGCGCTCCCAGGGCGGATACTTTCCGCCCCACGCGTTGAAGACCCAGTCGATCGCAACCGTCCCGTCCCGCTCATCCTCGACGAAGGTCGGGCCGATGTCCCGCATCCAGACGTCGTCCGTCGCGACCGCGTGCGTGCGAACTCGTCCGAGCCGCGCGACATCCCCGAGCCGCTCGGCGACGTCCCGGACGATCTCTTCATCCTGTACGAGAACGTGTACGGGCTCGCTGTCCGCGAGCACCCGAACCAGCGCCTCGAACTCCGCCTGGGCCTCCGCCAGACAGCCGGGCCAGGTGTCGGAAGAGTGCGGCCACGCGACCCAGGTCGCCGCGTGCCGCTCCCACTCGGCGGGCATGCGGCGCATCTAACCGCGAAAACGTTTGAGCAGATCCGCGTAGGCGTCGACGCGTCGGTCGCGCAGGAAGGGCCAGTCGCGCCGCTTCTGCTCGATTCGCGGAAGCGCGCAGTCTACGACGAGCAGATCCTCGGCATCACTCGGAGATTGCGCGAGGATCTGCCCGTACGGGTCGCACGCGAAGGAGCTGCCCCAGAAGACGAGGTCGCCCTCGTGGCCGACGCGGTTCACCGCTGCGACGAACAGCCCGTTGGCGATCGCGTGCGCTCGTTGCACCGTGACCCAGGCGTCTCGTTGGATCTCTCGCTCCCGCTCCTCTTCGTCCCTGAGCCAGCCGATGGCCGTCGGATAGAGCAGGATCTCCGCACCGTCGAGCGCGACCAGGCGGGCGGCCTCCGGAAACCATTGATCCCAGCAGATCAGGACAGCGACCCGTCCGGCCGCGGTGTCGAAGCTGCGGAAGCCCGTGTCTCCCGGGGCGAAGTAGAACTTCTCGTAGAAAAGCGGGTCGTCGGGGATGTGCATCTTCCTGTAGTGGCCGCACAGGCTGCCGTCGGCATCGATCACGC
This sequence comes from Deltaproteobacteria bacterium, assembly GCA_030624945.1. GTDB lineage: Bacteria > Myxococcota_A > UBA9160 > SZUA-336 > SZUA-336 > JAUXJB01. Next base: position 4,562 of record JAUXJB010000073.1, read on the forward strand.
ACGCCGTGTTGTGGTACACGCCTGCCGCCCTCCTCTCGAAGACGGGAGCGATCACGACCACGCGCAGATCGGCGGCGAGCTTCTGCAGGTACTCCGTCGTGGGTCCCGGGACCGGCTCCGCCAGGTCGAAGTTCTGCGAGTCCTGGGTTTGCGGAAAGTATCGCGTGCGGAAGAGCTCCGGCAGGCAGACGAGGTCCGCCCCGCGATCGGCCGCCGAGCGCACCGCATCTCCCGCTCTGCGAAGAGCGAGCTCGGCGTCCAGCGAGGAGCTCTGCTGAACGAGTGCGATACGGCGCGTGTCGCTCACCGCAGCGCGCGCCGGAGCGCCGTCACGATCGGCTGGCGGACCTTTTCGAGGACGCATTACCGGCTCCCCGTTTGCGCGAGGCCTTCTTGCGGACCGTCTTCGTCGGCGCCGTCGACTTCCGGGCGGTCTTCTTGCGGGTCGTCTTCTTCTTGGTGCTCCGCCTGGTCGTTCCCTTCTTCCCGGCGGTCTTCTTGCGGGACGTCCTCTTGCGCCCCGCGTTCTGGAACTCGAAACCGTGGCGGCCGTTCTCCTTGAGCACCAGCTTTGCGGCGAAAGGTCGTCCAAAGCGCGACGTGAAATCCTCGAACATGTCCGTCTCGCGCTTCTCGATGTACTTGAGGCAGTCCTCTCGCGTCATCTCCCGCTTGCAGACGGTGCGCGGCAAGACGAACGAGCACGGCTGTTCCTCTTCCGGGACCTTGTACTTTCGCAGCGGCTGACCGGCCGCCTTTCGCTCTTCCGCCCAGGTCTTGGCCTTGTCCTCGTTCTCCGCCCGCCGAGCCAGCCCGGCTTCGCAGCGGAACTCCATCGGCGTCTCGACGACGTTGCTGCCGCAGCCCATCGGACATGCGTCGAGCGGCTTATCGTCGACGTCGTACTCGGGGACGTCGGAGATCCGCTCGCCCGCACTGCCGCGCACGGCGTGTATCTGGAGCTCGCCGTCCTCCAGGCTCAGGTGTGCGTTGTAGGTGCGGCCGTCGCGATAGGTGAAGCCCTCCATCTCGCCGGTCTCGCCCTTCTCGAGCAGCGTCTCCACCGTCCTGCGGTCGATGTAGCGACCCGCCTTGTCCTTCCAGATGCGGAAGGGGCAGTCTTCCTCGGCCGTCACATCGGGCACCTCTTCGCAGCGATAGAACCAGGAGCGCTCGTAGACGGGGCGCTCGCAGAGCGGGCAGTTTCCCAGCGGCGGATCGGTCTTGTAGAGGTCCTCGTAGTCGAAGCGCACCGTGATGTCGACCACTTCCTTGGTGTAGTCGACGATCTCGCTCATGAACTCGTCCGCGGAGCGCTCCCCTCGCTCGACCTGGCTCAGTCGGAACTCGAGCTCTCCGGTGAGGTCCGGTCGCGCCAGTCGATCGGCATGGATGCGATTCAGGACGTCGACGAGCCGGATCCCCTTGACCGTGGGGCGAAGCGCCTTTGCCAGGCGCGCCAGGTAGCCCTTGGCGATCAGGTTCTCGATGATGTCCGCGCGGGTCGCGGGCGTGCCGATTCCCTTCTCGCGCATCGCCTCGGCCAGCTCCTCGTCCTCGACCTGGCGTCCGGCACTCTCCATCAAGGAGAGGAGACGGGCCTCGCTGATGCGCGGCGCGGGCTTGGTCCGCTCCGCGTGCAGCTCGACATCGAGGGTGTCCACAGCGACGCCGCTGGCCTCGGTCTCTCCCGGTTGCAGCGGGGGCAGGGCCTGGTCCTCCTGCTCGATCTGTCCCATGACCGAGCGCCAGCCGGGTTCGTCGAGAGTCCGCGAGCGCGACCGGAACGAGTGCTCGGCCACCTCGGTGACGCGCTCGACCCGCGTCCAGATGGCCGGTGGAAAGAAGGTCGCGAGGAACCGGCGCGCGACCAGGTCGAAGAGGCGCCCGTCGTCTCCGGAGAGGGGAGCACCCGGGATCTTCCCGGTCGGGATGAGCGCGAAGTGGTCCGACACCTTGGAGTCATCGAACGTGCGTTTCGTGTTCTGCATGCCCTGCTCGATGAGGGTGTGCGCCTCATTCTGATAGGGGCCCGCCTGCGAGAACGTGTCCAGAATCTCGTCTACCACCGCACGATAGTCGTTGGGCAGAGCGCGCGAGTTGGTGCGCGGGTAGGTCAATACCTTGTGCATCTCGTAGCAGCGCTGCGCGGCGTTCAGGGTGCGCCGGGCGGACCAGCCGAAGCGCCGGTTGCCCTCGCGCTGCAAGCTCGTCAGGTCGAAGAGCGGCGGCGCGGTCTCCCGACTCGGCTTGCGAGTTTCCCGGGCCGTTCCCGCCCGGCCCGATACCGCATCGATCATCGCGTTGGCGCGTCGTTCGTCGAAGATGCGATCGTCTCGGGCCTCCGGCTTGGCATCGTCGGAGCGGAAGGCCGGATCGAACCAGGTGCCGACGTACTCTTGACTGTCTGCGCAGAGCTTCGCCTCGAGCTGCCAGTACGGCACCGAAACGTGCGCGAGGATCTCGAGCTCGCGACCGACCAGGATCGCCAGGGTCGGTGTCTGCACCCTCCCGGCGGACCAAGCGGTCTTCTCCTTGCGACCCTTCAGACGCCGCGTCAGCGCTCGCGTTGCGTTGAGCCCGATCAGCCAGTCTGACTGCGAGCGACAGGCGGCCGCCGCACCCAGGCCATCGAACTCCTCACCGGGTACGAGGGACTCGAAGCCCTTGCGGACCGCGCCGCGCGTCATCGACTGCAGCCACAGGCGCTGGGTGGGCTTCTTGGATTTGAGGAAGCTGACGATCTCCCGGAAGATGAGTTCTCCCTCTCGGCCCGCGTCGCAGGCGTTGATCACGGTGTCCACGTCGTCGCGGGCGAGGAGCTTTTTGATGGTCCGTATGCGCTCGGAGGCGCCCGACTTCTGCTTGAGCTCGAACGGCTCGGGCAGGATCGGAAGCGTATCCAGGGTCCAGCGCTTGTACTTGGGGTCGATTTCCTCCGGCGAGAGCAGCTCCACGATGTGGCCCACCGAGAACGTGACGATGAGGTCCTCGC
>JAUXJB010000001.1 GCA_030624945.1 Deltaproteobacteria bacterium
CTGGCTGGCCGCCTCCACCGGGCGATCGGGGCCGGCGCCGATGTTCGGGTGATTCCGACCCGCGTCCTCGACGGCTGTCGGATGGGCCCGCGCGGGGTCGCGCAGGCCCTGGAGGACGTCGTGGCGACCTTCGAGCGAGAGGCGAGCTTGCGCTTCGCGCTAGCGGCGGAGCCCTGGCTCCCGCCCGACGACACGACGCTCGAGGACGCGTTGCGCGATCTGGTTCGGGACTTCGAGCCGCCTCCGGGCGGGATCGTGCTCGCCCTTCTGCCGCTCGAGGACCGCCGTCCCGCCTGGCCGCCCGATCTCCGCTACGGAATCGCCGATCCGCTCGGCTCCCACGCGCTGGTCGGCTGCGCCGATGTCGGGTCGATTCGCGCGGTCACGGCGATTCACGAGATCGGGCACCTGCTCGGGGCCATCCACGTGCGGGATCGGAGCTCCGTCATGCACGCGGTGGCGGACTTCGAGGGGCGCTTCTTCGACCCGCTGAACCGCAGCATCCTGCGTGCCTCGCGGACGCGGCACTTCGGCGAGCCCCTGTCCCCGCAAACGATCGGCCGCCTCGAGGCCATCTACCGCGCGGCCGCGCGCTTCCCCGAGCGAGTCGAGGCGAAGGACCTGAAGGCGGCTCTCGCCGCCCTGCGCGACGTTTCCGGGAGACGGCCGGTGGGCGCGAAGGCGGAGTCTCGCTGAGCGGGCGCCTCGCCGGTTCACTTCTTTGGCGAGAGCACCTCGAGCGTGGATCGCGGGGACCCCTCTACCGCCCCCGCCTTCCGGCTGGAGAGCTCGAGGCGCAAGGAGATGTCCTGGCGGCGAAGCACCTCCCCGAGGACCTCGGCCACGTCGATCTCTCTGAGCCACTGGCCAAACTGGCTGGACAGCGTCTCGAACAGCTGCGCGCGTACGTCCTCGCCCTGGCGGGCTACGAAGTCGACCCACTCCCTGGGGACGGAATCGTTGAACGCCTGTCGCAGGGCCTCCTCGGTCGTGAAGAAGGAGCTGAATCCGACCGACGCGGCGCGTCGGACCACCTCTCGGATCAGGGATTCCAGGACCCCCGCGCGCTGGGCGTCGATCTCGAGCCCATCCGGATCGCCCCCGAATTCGAGCCCCCGCGGCCCTGGCGGGGCGTCGTCCGACTCGGGATCCCACGCCTGACTCATGGGCCAATACTAGCAAGGGGAAAGCGATTGTAACCGGGACACGGCCGTGATAGATGGGCCCTGTGACAATCCGAGACATCATGAAGACCAGAGTCGTCACCATTCCGGCCGATGACAGCCTCTGGGTCGTACAGGAGATCATGGAGTTCGGGGATACCCGGCACCTGCCCGTGGTCCGCCTGGGCGAGCTGGTCGGCGTCGTTTCGGAACGCGACCTGCTGCGGGCGTCGCTATCCAACGTGATGGGGCTGCCCGCCGAAGAGCAGAAGATCTTTCTCGAGGGCGTGAAGATCTCCGAGGTGATGTCCTCACCGCCCATCTTCATCGAGAAGGACGAGTCGGTCCAAAAGGCGGCCCGTACGCTGGCGGAGAGGAAGATCGGCTGTCTGCCGGTCGTGGAGGGCGGCAAGCTGATAGGAATCGTGACGGAGACGGATGTGCTCGAGTACTTCTCCGGACTCGACCTCGGCTGACCTCAAACCTCGACGCTCTGCCAGCGTCCGCGTACGAAGCGGACGATCAGCATCACCGCCTTGATGGCGTAGTCGAAGACGAGCGCGCTCCAGACAATCTGCAGTGACGCACCGAACACGTGGGTGGCGATCGAAGCCGGAACCAACCGGAACACGAACAGGCCCATGAACACCGCGAGCAGCGGGAAGCGCGTGTCTCCCGCTCCGCGCAGCGCGCCGCCGAGCGCGAACTCTATCGCCATCAGCGGTTGGACCGCTCCCAGGATCCAGATGAAGTCGACCGTGCGCGAGATCGTCTCCGGATCGTCACTGAAGATGCGAGCGATCGGATGCGCGAAGGCGATGACCAGTACCCCCATGATCGTCATGCTCGCTACCGCCCCGCCGAGCGCACGCCAGCCGGAGCGGGCTGCGGCCTCGGGATCGCCCTGGCCGAGGTGCTGGCCGACCAGCGTGGAGGCGGCGGTTCCGAATCCGACGCCCGGGAGAAAGGACAGGGAGAGGATCTGCGCGCCGACGTTGTAGGCGGCGATCGCGGTCGTTCCGTAGCCCGCCATCAGGCGCTGAAACAACAGCAGTCCGACGTGGAAGAGCCCGCCCTCGATTACCGCCGGATAGCCGATGTGCGTGATTCGGCGCAGGATCTCGCGCTCGGGTCGGAAGCTGGCGCCCGACGGGGCCAGGACCAGGCGGCGCGCTCTCCAGAGCGGCCAGAAGACCAGCACCTGAAACACCATGGCCAGGCTGGAGGCGATCCCCGCTCCGCCCACGCCCAGGGCGGGGGCGCCGAGATGTCCGAAGATCAGCACCCAGTTCAGGAACAGGTTCAGCAGGTTTGCCGCGACGCCGATCGCCAGTGGGGTTCTCGTGTCCCCGGCCGCGCGCAGCGCCGCGCCAAACATGAGCGCGACCGCCATCGGCACGTTGCCGATCAGCAGCCAGAAGATGTACCGCGAGCCCGCCTCGACCACGCCCGGCTCGACTCCGTAGAGGCTGATTGCAAATCGCGTGATGGGCAATCCGATGAGTGTGGTGGCCAGCGCCAGCACGCTGCTGAGCCAGATGCCCTGGCGCAGCGCGCGATCTGCCAGGAGCTCGTCGCGTGCTCCTACCGCACGCGCCAGCAGCGCGACGACGCCCGTGGGGACGACGATGCTGACGGACTGGAAGAGCCAGTAGGTCTGACCGCCGAGCCCCACGGCGGCGAGTGCGACAGGGCCGAGCGAGCCGACCATGGCGAAATCGGCCCAGCGCACGGCCGTCTGCATCAGCAGGCTCAGGATGGTCGGCCATGCGAGCTCCCAGACTCCGAGCGCCTGTGGCGAGGCGGCGAGCGGTTCGGGCGGCTTGTCGCGAAGGTCGAGTAGCGGGGAGGCGGTCTCCGGAACGTCTTTCGGTGCGCGAGTATCTGCTCCCTCGTCGGTCACGGCGGGTTTGTCGCACACGGGCTATCCGCGCGCAAATTGACGCGGATTCGCCGATCCTATAGAGGTTGATCCCATGGCGCTGTTAAAGCCGGTCGACGGGCCGGGCGAGCTTCACGGTCGACGCAAGCTCGAGGTGTTCAACCCCGCCACGCTCGAGAAGAACGGGGAGATCGTGGTCGCGACGGCGTCCGGCGTGCAGCAGGCCGTCACGGCTGCGCGCGCGGCTCAGGAAAGCTGGGCCGCACTCGGCTTCGGGGAGCGCAGTCGGCTCATGCTCAAGGTGCGCGATGCTCTGATCGGAGGGGTCGACTCCCTGATCGAGGTCATCTGCAACGACACCGGCAAGCCGCGCATCGAGGTGTTGGCGGGCGAGGTATCGGGCTCCTGCGAAGCGCTCACGTTCTACGCGCGACATGCCAGGCGGTTGCTGGGGAGCCGGAGAGAGCGGCGACACCCGCTCGAGAGTGTGAAGCTCGTCCGCTCCTACGGTCCCATGGGTGTCGTTGGAGCGATCACACCCTGGAACTTCCCGCTGCTTCTCTCCGTGGCTCCCACCGTGCAGGCGCTGATGGCGGGGAACGCGGTCGTTCTCAAGCCGTCGGAGGTCACTCCCTTCGTGGGTCTCGCCCTGGAGGAGGTCTTTCGCGCGGCCGAGGTCCCCGAGGGCGTGTTCCAGGTGGTGTCCGGGGATGCGTCTACCGGAGCTGCGCTCGTCCAGTCCGGCTGCGACATGATCTCCTTTGCGGGCTCCGCGCGCACCGGTCGCGCTGTCGCAGAGGCGTGCGCGCAGCGGCTGATTCCGTACGCGCTCGAGCTCACGGGCAAGAACCCGATGATCCTCTGCGAGGACGCCGATCTGGAGCGGGCCTCCCGCTATGCGGTGTCGGGTGCCTTCGCGAATTCGGGCCAGATCTGTACCTCGATCGAGCGCGTTTACGTCGTCGAGAAGGTCGCGCAGCCGTTTGTGGACCGCGTCGTCGCGCTCACACGCCGGCTGCGGCAGGGTCCCGAAACGCTGGGCGAGATCGATGTCGGGTCGCTCACCCTTCCGGATCAGCTCGATGTCCTCGAGCGCCACGTCAAGGATGCCATCGACAAGGGCGCGCGCGCGCTCACCGGCGGGCGCCGCAATCCGGCCTACGAGGGGTACTTCTACGAGCCGACGGTGCTCGTCGACGTCGATGACAGCATGCAGGTCATGCACGAAGAGACCTTCGGACCGATGCTTCCGATTCAGGTCGTGAAGGACGAGGACGAGGCGCTGCAGCTCGTCGGTGGTGACAGCTACGCTCTGCAAGTGAGTCTGTGGACGCGCAGCGGCTACCGCGCTCGGCAGCTGGCGGATCGGGTACCCGTGGGGAGGGTGACGGTGAATGACGTCTCGTCCAGCCACTCGATGTTCGCGAGCCCCGTTGTTGGCATCAAGCAAAGCGGGATCGATCGGGGGAACGCGGAGAGCGGTCTCAAGCGTTACACGCGCGTCCAGTCGGTGTTGCAGCCGCGCTTCCCCTTCCGAGGAGACGGCCTCTCGTATCCGTATGGCAGCGGCGCGTTGCGCGCGCATGAGCGGATGCTACGCGTGTTCTATCGTTCTCCGATCGGGAGGCTCCTGGGGAAGTGAAGCCCGTGCAACTCGGCAAGCTCGCCGTGGAACTGGATCTCGAGTGCGAGGGAGATCCGGCCGTCGAGGTTCGGGGCCTGGCAGGGCTGCGGGACGCGTCGCCCCAGGATCTGAGCTTCGTTACGGGAGAGCGCTATCGCAAAGACTTCGAGCTGTCCGGCGCGGGCGCGTACCTGGTGCCACCCGATTTTGACACCGATGGCCGACCGTGCTTGCGCACGCGCGCACCCTATGCGGATTTCGCGCGTGCCATCGAAGTTCTTCACCCGCGTTCGAAGCCCGCTCCGGGCGTGCATGAGACAGCCGTTCTCGGCGGTGGCGTCGCCCTCGGGAAGGACGTCTCGGTCGGCCCGTACTGCGTGATCGGCACGGGTGCGAGCATCGGAGATCGAACCTGCCTCCACGCACAGGTCGTCCTCTATCCCGGTGTGCGCATCGGCGTGGATTGCGAGATCCATTCCGGAGTCCACCTGCGAGACGACGTGACGCTGGGCGACCGCTGCGTGATCCAGAGCGGCGCCGTGATCGGGGGCGAGGGGTTCGGCTTCACCTTTCGCGCGGACGGTACGCGCATCCGCGTGCCCCACCGCTGCCCGGTGGAGATCGGCGACGACTGCGAGATCGGCGCGAACTCGACGATCGACGCCTCTCACCCCGGGCATCCGCGGCGCGGGCACCCGGAGGTGCGGACGCGTCTCGGGAACGGCGTGAAGGTCGACAACCTGGTGCAGATCGGCCACGGCACGGATATCGGCGATGGCGCCATGCTGTGTGCGCTGGTGGGCTTGGCGGGCAGCAGCGAGGTGGGCCGGGGCGTCTACATCGGTGGCCAGGCGGGCGTCGCGGACGGCGTGCGCATCGGCCCGGGCGCGCTGATCGGGGGCGGGACCGGCGTCGCGGGCGACATCGAGGCGGGTGCGCAGGTGCTCGGCTATCCGCCGATGGAACGCAGGCTGTGGTGGCGCGTCATGGCCGCCTCGAAGCGGTTGCCACAGCTGCTGCGACGCGTGCGGGAGATCGAGAAGAAGGTCGACGTCGCTAGCGGGGACTGATTCTGGTGAGAGAGGTCCGGGGGGTGCCGCTGGAGGAGATCCGGCGCAGGTTTGCGCAGGACTCGGGGCGGATAACGAGCAACCTGCTGCGCGCGTTGCGCAACGATCCGCGCGCGGGGGCGCGCGCCATGGCGGGCCGGCTCGCTGCTCGGCGCAGGCGTGTGGTGGCCGAACGCAGGCGCCTGCGGGAGCTGTTCCGGACGGAGGATGAGCTTCGCAGCCGGGGCGTGGTGCGCATCGCGGGCGTCGACGAGGTTGGAATGGGACCCCTGGCGGGACCCGTGGTCGCCGCGGCGGTCGTGCTCCCGCCCGGCACGCGAATCGACGGGCTGCGGGACTCCAAGCTGCTCAGCGCGCGCGCGCGCGAGCGTCTCGATCGCGAGATCCGGTCGCGCGCACTCTGTTACGCGGTGGGCTACGTCGGGCCCGCCGAGGTCGACCGCCTGAACGTCTACCGGGCCGGGCTGCTCGCCATGCGTCTGGCCGTGGAGTCCCTCGGAGCGCCGCCCCAGATCGCGCTGATCGACGGACGGCGCGTTCCCGAGCTCGAGCTGGAGCAGCGCATGGTGGTTGGCGGCGATCGCAAGGTGGGGTCGATCGCGGCCGCTTCCATCCTGGCCAAGGTCTGGCGGGATCGATACATGCTCGAGCTCGACGCGTACTACCCGGACTACGGCTTTGCGCGAAACAGCGGCTACGGGACGGCCGAGCACCTGGGCGCGCTGTCGCGCCGCGGTCCCTCGCCCGTCCATCGCAGCTCCTTCGGACCGGTCCGTCGCGCGCCCGCGGGACGGGGAGTGCCCGAGGGGGTCTGACTTGCCGCACCTGGTCTTCGAGGGCGACGTGGATCTCAGCGCGTACGCCCGCGACTACGCGCCCGTGCTCATCCGGCACGGGAAAGATGTGCTGCGCGCAGATCGCGTCTACGTCGAGCGCGAGCAACGCGAGGTTCTGATCGAGGCCCTCGTGGTCGAGGCGGGCCGCAAGATGCCCTTCTACGTCAGGATCTCGCGCCACACGGACGGGTCCACCACGCTCCGCGTCGATCCGATGACGCATCCCGAACGCAGCCCCGGGCTCCGCGAGCTCGTGACCACCCTCGCCGAACAATTGCTTGCGAGAACGCGCGGCGCAAAGATTCGGGCGACGAACCTCGTGCTACCATCCGCCGTAGGAGAGAGCGGATGAGAATCGCCAAGGACATCACGAAGCTGATCGGTGATACGCCACTGGTCCAGCTGAACAAGGTCACGGAGGGGGCCGGCGCGCGGATCGTCGCCAAGCTCGAGAGCTTCAATCCCTCGAGCAGCGTGAAGGACCGCCTCGGTATTGCCATGATCGAGGCTGCGGAGCTCGAGGGAGTCATCGAGCCCGGCAAGTCGGTGATCATCGAGCCGACCTCGGGAAACACGGGCATCGCGCTCGCCATGGTGGCGGCGGCCAGGGGGTACGAGCTCATCCTCACCATGCCCGACACCTTCTCGACCGAGCGGCGCGTGGTCTTGCGCGCCTACGGCGCCAAGCTGGTTCTGACGCCCGGCAACGAGATGATGGGGGGTGCGGTCAAGGAGGCGGAGGCTCTCGCCGCGAAGATCCCGAACAGCTTCATCCCACAGCAGTTCAAGAATCCTGCGAATCCCGCGATTCATCGCGAGACCACGGCGCTCGAGATCTGGCGAGATACCGACGGCGAAGTGGACTACGTCGTGAGCGGTGTCGGTACGGGCGGAACGATTACCGGCATCGCCCAGGTGCTGAACCAGAAGAAGCCGGGCTTCAAGGCGATCGCCATCGAGCCCGTGGAGTCCCCGGTGATCTCCGGGGGAAGTGCCGGCAGGCACAAGATCCAGGGAATCGGCGCCGGCTTCATCCCGGACGTGCTCGAGACCGGTCTGCTGGCTGGAGTGATTCAGGTCTCCAGCGACGAGTCCATCGAGATGGCCAGACGCCTCGCCGTCGAGGAGGGCATTCTGTCCGGGATCTCGTCGGGGGCCGCCGTGGTGGGCGCCTTGCGCGTGGCCGAGGAGCCCGAGGCGCAGGGCAAGCTGATCGTGACGATCCTGCCCGACTTCGGCGAGCGCTACCTGACCACGACGCTCTTCGAGACGCTTCAGTATGATGGGAGTGATGAGATCTAGCGCGGACGCGGGCACGGGAAGAACGGCGCGAGCGGTTCCCGCGCGCCGCAGCCAGTCGACCCGCAGGCACATCATAGATGCCGCGCGGGCGGTCTTCTTCGAGGCGGGCTTCGAACGCGCGAATCTCGACGAGGTCGCGCGCCGGGCCGGCATCGCCAAGGGGACGATCTACCGTTACTTTGCGAGCAAGGCCGAGCTCTACGTCGAGGTGCTGGTCAGCACCGCCGATCTCTTCGACGAGCGCATGAAGAGGGCCCTCGACCCGTCGCTGGGGGCGAGCGATCAGATCCGCCAGCTCGCCCGCTTCTACTTCGAGCACTACACGAAGCAGAGCGAGTACTTCCGCATCTTCTGGGCGATCGAGAACCAGGGGTTGATCGGGGACCTGCCCGCAGAGCTGGTGCGCACCGTGACCGAGTTGTGGAAGCGCTCGCTCGGCCACGTCGCCGGCGTGATCGAGCGCGGCATCCGAACGGGCGAGTTCGCTCCTTGCGACGCGTGGGAGGTCGCCAACATCTTCTGGGTCGCGACGAACGCGGTCATCCAGACGGCCGAGGTGGAAGCCCGCCGCGAGCTCTGGGACCGCGACATGAGGAGCGTGTTCGAGCACACGCTCGAGCTGCTGCTCAGGGGGATGCAGGCGGGATCCGCCTGAGCGGTTTCCGCGTTGACAAGCCCGGTGGTGTCGGGGACACTGGACGCGCTGTGGGGGTGACTCTGAGTCACTTCTGAGAGACTCTGAGGCCTTCTGGTGGGTAGGAGTGGGTCGTCGCTGCGGGCGGCCCGAGCAAGGGAAAGGGAGAGGACGGATGGAAGCGCTCAACGAGCGGGTGAACACACTGGTCACGGACCAGCTCGGCGTGGATAGGAAATCGCTCACTCCGGAGGCGAACCTGCTGGATGACCTCGGGGCGGACTCATTGGACGTCGTAGAGCTCGTCATGGCGCTGGAGGAGGAATTCGGCATCGAGGTTCCCGATGACGACGTGGAGAACATCCGGACCATCGGCGACATCGTTCAGTACATAGAGGCGCGAGCCCAAGCGTGAGCGTAGTCATCCGGGGCACGGGCTCGTACCTGCCCGAGACTCGGCTCACCAACGAGGATCTGGCACGGATCGTCGAGACCAGCGACGATTGGATCGTCGCGCGCACGGGAATCCGCGAGCGCCGAATGCTGGCGAGCGACGAGGCGACGAGCGACATGGCCACGCGTGCGGGCGAAGCGGCGCTCGCAGCCGCGGGCATCGACGCAGCGGATCTGGACTTGATCATGGTCGCCTGTGTCACGCCGGACATGCTCACGCCCTCCACGGCCAACCTCGTTCACAAGAACCTGTGCCGCGGTCGCGCGATCCCGAGCTTCGACATGAACGCCGCTTGCTCCGGCTTCGTCTACGGGCTGGCGGTCGCGAAGGGCATGATGGAGTCGGGCGACTATCGGCGGACCCTGCTCGTCGGCGCCGAGGCGATGACGCGCATAACCGATTACGAGGATCGCGAGACCTGCGTCCTCTTCGGCGATGCCGCCGGGGCGGTCGTGCTCGAGCGGAGCGATGTGGCCGGGGGCATTCTCGCCACGACGCTCTGCTCCGATGGACAGCACTCGGATCTGATCCAGGTGCCCGGTTGCGGATCCCGACGCCCCGCCTCTCCCGAGGTACTGGCCGAGCGCCAGCAGTATCTGCAGATGAACGGACGCGCCGTCTTCAAGCTCGCGGTGCAATCCATGGAGCAGATCGCTCTCGATACGCTGAAGAAGGTGGGCTGGACGGTCGACTCCCTGAACGCGGTGCTGTGTCACCAGGCGAACGGCCGCATCGTTCAGGCCACCGCGGAACGCCTGGGTGTGAGTGCCGAGAAGCTGCCCATGAACATCGATCGAGTGGGCAACACCTCGTCCGCTTCGATCCCCGTACTGCTCGACGAATGCAATCGGCATGGCCGGTTTCGCGCCGGCGACAGGCTGCTCCTGATCTCGTTCGGTGCCGGGCTTACCTGGGGCGCGGCTGCGGTCGAGTGGGCGTAGGCAGCTGGCTCAGATAGGACTCCGGGAACTTCCAGCGCTTCGCCCAGCGCAGCATCTTCTCGACGTACAACTCGCTCGGCGGGTAGCGGCCCTTGTCGAGCACGCAGTAGGTCGTGACGTCGTGCAGGAGGTCGTCGTCGTCGAGGACCTGCAAGACCACCCGCTCGTAGCCCCCCTCGAAGCGATCGAGTCGCACGAAGTCCACCCGCTCGTAGACGATTCCCCAGACCAGGCTGCCTCTCTGCGGGACCACATCGGCCGCGCCGCCCGACCAGCGCCTCGAGTAATGGGTAAAGTCGAGGCGATGGTGGGGCAGTCGCGCTCGAAAGCGGTTCCGTGAGCCTGGGCAACGCTCGCCCATCTGGTCGGCATCGAGGTTCGAGCCGTAGGCGAAGTAGAGCTCGCTCAAGCTGCCGGCGTGTGCGCAATGCGGGAGTGCATGCGGGGATAATCTCCACGCGCGGTGCGGACTTGCAACTGCCGGGAGCGCGGCTGTCGTGAAGATCGACTGGGACAGCGTCCAGGGCGAGTTCCGCGAGCTGGTGGGGGAGGTGGAAGGGCTTCGGCTCGATCGCGGGCACGTCGAGCGCATGGCTCGCGAGATCGCGGCGGGACGCGTGGGCCTGGGGGCGAACCGCATCTCCGGGAGCCTCCGGCCGGCGCGACTGGCGGAGCTGGATCGGCTCGAGTCGCTCCCGGCGCGGGAGCGGGAGCGATTCGCGGAGCTAGGGCGTGGCGCGCTCGAGCGGGGCGAGGTCGCCGCCGCGGTGCTGAACGGCGGGATGGCGACGCGCTTCGGGGGGGCGGTGAAGGGGATCGTCCCCGCGCTGGGCGAGCGAACCTTTCTGGAGCTCAAGCTCGCCCACGCTCGCAGCTGCAGCCCCGCCCCCCTCGTCGTCATGAACAGCTTTGCGACCCACGCCTCGACGCAGCGCTTCCTCGCGGAGAGGGATCTCGAGCAGAGCACCCACGTGTTCCTCCAGGGCGTGTCGCTCCGACTCACGCCGAAGGGAGAGCTCTTCCGCGACGACGCGGGCCGGATCTCGATCTACGCCACCGGTCACGGAGACTTCCCCGAGGCCGCCCGCCACTCGGGCACGCTCGAGCGGCTCCGCAGGCGCGGCGTGCGCGCGCTCATGCTCTCGAACATCGACAACCTGGGGGCCGTACTCGACTCGGTGATCGTCGGGTACCACCTGGCCAGCGGCAAGCTTCTCACGGCCGAGCTGGCGGAGACCGCTCCGGGGGACGCGGGGGGCGCTCCCGCTTACGTGAACGGCGCGCTCCAGATCGTCGAGGGGTTCCGCTGGCCCGAGGGCTTTGACGTGGCCAGCCTCGAGGTGATCAACACGAACACGTTCGTGATGTCGCTGGAGCTGCTCGAGCAGGAGCATCCCCTGACCTGGTTCTACGTCGAGAAGGCTGTCGACGGTCGCAGGGCCGTGCAGATGGAGCGCCTCGTCAACGAGCTATCCGCGCGCGTCGAGACGAATTACCTGGTCACTCCGCGCACAGGTCCCGCGGGTCGCTTCTTCCCGACGAAGACACGCGAGGATCTGGACCGCATTCGAGAGGATCCGAGCCTGGCCGCGCGCTATGCCTCCGTCTAGCGGAATCGCGCTTGTGCGGCTCACGCGACGCGTGCTAAACCGGACCCCGTGAGCGGAAAGCTCCTCCTCATCGACGCCAGCTCGACGATCTTCCGCGCGTTCTACGCGATCCCGATGCTGACCAATGCCGCGGGTGTGCCGACGAACGCGACGCTCGGCTTCACGACCATGGTCCAGAAGCTCTTGCGCGAGTCCGCGCCCGACTACGTCGTCGTGGTCTGGGATGCCCCCGGCCCGAAGCGCCGGAAGCAGGTCTATCCCGACTACAAGGCGAACCGTGACGAGACCCCGGACGATCTCAGGGCTCAGTTCGCGAACATCCGCCGCGTGGTGGATGCCTACGGCTTCGAGTCCGTGGAGTACGCGGGCGAGGAGGCCGACGATGTGATCGCGACCCTCGTGCGGGAGGCGCGCGACAAGGATCTCGAGATCGAGATCGCGACCACCGACAAGGACCTGATGCAACTCGTGACCGATCGGGTGGTCGTGGTCGACACCATGCGGGACCGTCGCTTCGGGCCCGCAGAGGTCGAGGCGCGCCTGGGCGTTCCCCCCGAGCAGGTGCTCGATTTTCGCTCTCTCGTGGGCGACAGCTCCGACAACATCCCGGGGGTCAAGGGCAT
The DNA here is from genome assembly GCA_030624945.1 of Deltaproteobacteria bacterium. Taxonomy (GTDB): domain Bacteria; phylum Myxococcota_A; class UBA9160; order SZUA-336; family SZUA-336; genus JAUXJB01. The sequence continues at coordinate 12,140 of JAUXJB010000001.1, forward strand.
CGGGGAGAAGGGAGCGGCCAAGCTGATCCGCGAGTTTGGCACGCTCGACGAGCTGATCGAGCGACTCGAAGAGATCCCCGCGAAACGCGCGCGCGAGGCACTGCGCGAGGGGAGGGACATGGCGCGTCTCTCCCGCGAGCTCGGTCGCCTGCGCGACGATCTCCCGGTGGACCTCGACCTCGAGAGGGCGCGAGTTCCCGAGCCCGATCGCGAGGTGCTGATCCCGCTCTTCCGGGAGCTCGAGTTCAAGCGCCTGCTCGAGGACCTCGGTGCGGGCGGGCAGGCCCGCGCGAGTGTGGAGTGCCGGGTAGAGATCGTCCGCGATGCCCGGAAGCTCCAGGCTCTGGCGGCGAGCCTGCTCGACACCCCACGGATCGGATTGGCCTGTGCGCTCGAGCCCGAGGACCCGATGCGGGGCGAGCTCGTCGCAGTGGCCCTGGCCGACCCCGCGGGCCACGCATGGCTGCTGCCGCTTGCCGACCTGGGCGAGGCGGAGGCGCTTCGCTTGCTGCGTCCCGTGCTGGAGGCCGAGCGGAGGACCTGGATCGGACACGACCTCAAACGCTGCGCCAACGCCCTGGCCCGCCGCGGCACGAAGATCGGCGGCGACCTCCACGACGTGGCCCTGGCCGCCTACGTCGTCGACCCCGCCCAGCAGGTGCAGCGCCCCGAGGTCCTGGCGCGCACCTACCTCGGGGTCGAGCTCCCGTCCGCCGAGGACCGCTTCGGCAAGGGCGCCAAGCGGCGGGCGCTGCAGAGCGTGCCCGTGGAAGAGCTGGGCCAACACCTCGGCGCGCAGGCGGTGCACGCGCTCGCTCTCGGAGAGGTGCTGGAGAAGGAGCTCCGCGAACGGGGCCAGCTCTCCCTGTACCGGGATCTGGAGGTCCCCCTGCTGCGCGTTCTCTCGAAGATGGAGCGCGCGGGCGTCCGCGTCGACGAGCCCAAGCTCGCCGCCCTTTCGCGAGAGCTGACGCAGCGTCTGGGCCAGATCGAGGACCGGATCCACGCCGGCGCGGGTGAGGTGTTCAACATCGGCTCGCCCCGCCAGCTGCAGCGCATCCTGTTCGAGAAGCTCAAGCTGCCGCCCACGAAGAAGACCAAGACCGGATTCTCGACCGACGAATCGGTGCTGGAGGATCTGACGGCCCAGGGGTACGAGATCCCGGGAGAGATCCTGACCTATCGCCGCCTCTCGAAGCTGAAGAGCACCTACGTGGATGCGTTGCCCGGCTTGGTGAACCCGGAGACGGGCAGGATCCACAGCACCTTCAACCAGATCGTCGCGGCCACCGGCAGGCTCTCTTCGCAGAACCCGAACCTCCAGAACATCCCCATCCGGACCCCCGAGGGGCAGGAGATCCGTGCGGCCTTCATCCCGGCCGAGGGCCGGTTGCTGCTCTCGGCGGACTACAGCCAGATCGAGCTGCGGGTGCTCGCGCACTTCTCGCAGGACCCGGGCCTGGTAGACGCCTTCCGCCGCGGGGTGGACATCCACGTGCGGACGGCCTCGCAGGTCTTCGGCATCCCCGCAGAGGAGGTCACGGACGAGCAGCGCTCCCGCACCAAGGCGATCAACTTCGGGATCATCTACGGGCAATCGCCCTTTGGCCTGGCCCGCACGCTCGGGATCGCCCAGTCGGAGGCGGCGGCGCATATCAAGGCCTATTTCGAGCGCTACCCCGGCGTGAAGGCCTTTCTCGAGCGGGCCGTGGCCGATGCCCGCGAACGCGGGTATGCGGAGACCCTATATGGCAGGCGGCGTTACCTTCCGGATATGCACTCCAGAAACCGGGTCCAGAAGGCCGCCGCGGAACGGATGGCGATGAATTCGGTTCTCCAGGGCACGGCAGCCGACCTGATCAAGCGCGCGATGGTCGAGATCGATCGCCGGATCGGGCCCGAAGCACAGATGATCCTTCAGGTCCACGATGAGCTGGTCTTCGAGGTCGCCCCGGAGGATCTGGGCGCGTTGACGGAGCTGGTGCGGGACCAGATGGAATCCGTGGCCGAGCTGGCGGTGCCGCTGGAGGTCCACGTGGGCTCGGGGCGGAGCTGGCTGGAAGCCCACTGAGCTCGAGTGTCCCGTTCCGGGAGCGCGCTCGCATTCTCGGCGGCTCGGCCGCGAGAATTGCGTCGGAACTCCCGGAACAGGACACTAGGCGGGAAACAGGCCGAATTTCGATCCGAGAGCGAGCGTCGAAACGTGCGGGATGACGGAGCAGAGACCCGCAAGGCTGGGGGCAAGCGGTCCCGGGAGACCGGGGATGCAGCCGGAGAAGCCGTGGAAGCGGTAGGAATGCTGGGTACATTGCCCGGGGTCCTCGCGGAGCCGGAGGAACGCTCCGACCGCGATCTCATCCAGGCGGCAAAGAAGGGCAGCCACCCGGCCTTCGAGGCCCTGGTGCGGCGCTATTCCGAGCGCGCCTATCGCGTTGCCTACCGGGTCGTGCGGGACTCCGACGCGGCGGACGAGGTCCTCCAGGAGGCTCTCATCAAGGCCTACCGGGGACTGCCCCGCTTCCAGTTCCGGTCCTCGTTCTACACCTGGCTCTACCGGATCGTCGTCAATCTGGCGCTCGATCGGCGCCGCCAGGGCAAGCGCGCCCCCTCGGTCGAGTGGGACGACGCCAGGGCGGTCGAGCTGGATCCCCGCGCCGCCGTCCCCGTCCCCCTGGATCCGGAGCTCAGCGCGCGGCGCCGGGAGGTCCGGGAATTGGTCTCGAGGGGGGTCCAGTCCCTCCCCGACGGTCAGCGTGAGGTCCTGCTCCTGCGGGAGGTCGAGGATCTCTCATACGAGGAGATCGCGAAGACGATGGGAATTTCCAAAGGAACGGTCATGAGCCGCTTGCACTACGCTCGCAAGAAGATGATCGCCTTTCTGGAGGCTCACGACGTGGAGCCCGAGGACGTGGTCTCATGAGAGAGAAGTTCGAGAGAAGCATCGAGGCGTATCGCGATGGGGCGCTCTCCCGGCCCAAGCGCGAGCGCCTCGAGAGGCGGCTGAGGCAGGACCGAGAGGGTGAGCGCCACCTGCGCCGGACGCGGGCACTGGGGAGCATCGTCCGGGAGACGTGGAACGACGGTCCGGCCGCTCCCTCCCCCGAGTACGTGATGGCGGCCCTGCGACCCGCCATGGCCGCCATCGACGCCGAACGCAGAGCGGCTCCCGGCTGGGCGCGCGCGCTCGGCCGCGTGGCGAGCTGGGTGAACCCGATCCCCGCGGCCCTGGTCACCGCTGCCGCTGCCATCGCGCTCTTCATCCTGCTGCCGACCACCACTCCCCAGGCGCCCGATTCGGCACCCGCCGGCGCGCTCTCCGCTTCGTCTGTGCCTGCGGCGCCGGGGATCGAAGCGGTCGCCTTCTCGCGGATGCCGGCCGTCTTCGAGAACGGAGTGGCCCGAAACGTCGGGTTTCCGCACTCGATCTACGATCTCGCCCAGGGCGAGCGCCCACTGATGCTCTTTGAGGCCGAAGACGGCGCGACCGTGATCTGGCTGCTGGCGGACGCCGAGAGTCCCGGCGATTTCCCGGATGTGGAGGCATGGGGCTGATGCGTTGTTCTTCGCTTTGCCGACCTGCGTTGCTGACATTCGCGGCGGGTTTTCTGTTTGCAGGTGCGGCCTCGGCACAGGAGGAGGTGCGCGACATCCCGCCCGTCACCTTCAAGATCTCGGTCGCTCGCGCCCTTCCCCAGGAGGGCGGAGTCGATCCGGCCTGCCTCGAGCTGAGCCGTAGGCTCCCGATGCGCTTCGGCTCGCTCAGGGGATGCGCGCCGAGGGTCTTCCGTGTGCCCTTTGGCGAGTACGCGGTGATGCAGCTCCCGACGGGCTCCGCCATTCGGATCCTGCCCGTGCAGGTTCACCGGAACCAGCTGCACATGCAGTTCGAGCTGCCCGGAGTCGTCAACACGCGCCTGCAGATGGCCCACGGGCGCCCCGTCATCATGGGCGGCCTTCCGCACGAGGGCGGACTTCTGATCATTCAGGTCGTGCCCGAGTTCTCGGACTACCTGATGGAACCCGCTCGGCCAGAGCCCCCGGGCCCCAAGCTTTATGAGGTCAACTCGACCGACTGAGCGGCTCCTCCGTGTCGACCTCTTCCACGTGCCGCGCGCCGTCGCCAGGCGGTCCGCTCGACGAGAGCGTGTAGCGCCGCAGCTCGGGGAGTCGGCGCGCGATCACGGCCAGAGCCGTGAGGCTCGCCACGCCGCCGCTCACCACGGCAAAGGTGGCGCTGGTGATGGCCGCGACGAACCCGGACTCCACGGCTCCGAGCTGGTTTGAGGCGCCGATGAAGATCATGTTCACCGAGCTCACGCGTCCCCGCAGAGCATCGGGTGTCTGTAGCTGGATGGCGATGCCGCGGATCACGACGCTCACGTAGTCCGCCATTCCGACGGCCATGTACGCGGCCACCGACAGGGGGAAGCTGCGCGAGAAGCCGAACACGATGGTGGCCAGGCCGAAGACGGCGACCGCGATGATGAGCGCACGCCCCAGGCGCTGGATGGGCGGCAGGATCATCAAGAGGATCCACATCCCGAAGGCGCCCGCCTCCAGCGACGACGCCAGGATCCCGTAGCCCACGTCCCCGGACGCCAGGATGTCCTTGGCGTAGATCGGCAGGAGCGCGACAGCGCCTCCGAAGAGCACGGCGAACATGTCGAGGGTCATGCAGCCGAGCACGACCTGGTTGTTGCGCACGTAGGCCAGACCCTCGGCGATTGCCGAGAGGCTCACCTTGCGCGGTTCCCCCTCCAGGGGCCGCGGCCGCAGGAGGGCCAGCGCTCCGAGAGAGATCAGGCCCAGGCCGACGTGGACCGCGTAGGGGCTCGCGCGTCCGGCGAAGGCGACGACCAATCCCTGCAGTGCGGGGCCGGTCATGAACGCCATCATCTGGAAGCCGGTGTAGAGGGTGACGGAGAGCGGGAAGAGCTCTCGTGGAACGAGACTGGGCAGGAGAGCGGTGCGGGCGGGGTTCTCGAAGGCCGTCGCGATCGAGATGACGAACACCAGCGCGTAGATGAGCCACAGGCTGTCCTCCCCTCGCGATGTCGCAAAGAAGAGCAGGGAGGTGCAGCAGAGCGGAACGATGTGGGCCAGCATCGCGACGCGGCGCCGGTCGTAGGCGTCCGCGACGGCTCCGCCGACCAGGCTCAAACCCAGCGAGGGCAGGAACTGGACGAGGCCCACCAGCCCGAGCTGAAACGCCGAGCCCGAGATCTCGTGGACGTGCCACAGGACCTGCATGCGGAGGAGCGTCATGCCGATGCCCGAGGAGAATCGGCTGGCGGCGAACAGCCGGAAGTTCGCAACGCGGAGCGGGGCGAATCGCGTGTCTCGGGCTGTCGCTGTCGTCATCGGCTCGAGGCTGTGGCTCGGTAGCTCGTCTCAGCCCGCGGTGTCGGCAGGGACTTCCCTCGGGCTTCTGCGGAAGAGCCCCTTCGCCCAATCGACGCCGTCGTCGAGCACCAGGTAGAAGACGGGCACGATCAGGAGGGTCAGCAGCATGGAGGAGAACATGCCTGCCGCCGTCGCCACGGCCATGGGCGTGCGCGTTTCGGCACCGGGGCCGAGACCCAGCGCCGCGGGCAGGACGCCGAAGATCATCGAGAACCCGGTCATCAGCACCGGGCGCATGCGGACCGGGGCCGCGCGGCGCATGGCCTCCACCTTGTCGAGTCCATCCTCGCGGCGCAGCTGGTTCGCGTAGTCGACGAGCAGGATGGAGTTCTTGGTGACCAGACCGAAGAGCAGCAGGATGCCGATCATGCTGAACAGGTTCAGCGTCATCCCGAAGGCGTAGAGACCGCCGAAGGCCCCCACCATGGCGAAGGGGACCGCGGCCATCACCGCGAGCGGGTGGATGAAGCTCTCGAACTGGGCCGCCAGCACCAGGAAGACCACGAGCAGGCCGAGTCCGATGGCGAATCCGAACTGCCCGAAGCTCTCGGCCATGGCCTCGGCGTTGCCGGCGAGCGCGATGGAGACCTCCTCGGGGAGGATCTCCTCGCCGATCCGAAGGGCGTCCTCGATCGCGGTGCCGAGCGGCTTCCCCTCGAGGTTTCCCGCGATCGTGATGCTGCGCTGCCGGTTCCTGCGCGTGATCGCCGAGGGCGCGGCGCCGGTCTCGATCCTCACCAGGTTGCGGAGCTCGACAACATCACCCCGGTCGGTGCGGACGTAGAGCTCCTGGATCTCGCTCGGCGTGTCGCGATCCTCCGCCTCGAGGCGCATACGGATGTCGAAGCGCCGCCCGCCCTCCTTGAAGACGCCCACCTCGAGGCCGCCGACCATGACCTGCACCACCTCGGCCAGCGCCGCGGCATCGACGCCCAGGGCGGCCGCCTTCTCGCGATCGGGTACGACGCGAACCTCGGGCAGGCCGAGCTTGAGGCTCTTGGTGAGATCCACGAAGCCTCCTTCGGCCTCGAGGCGGCGGATCATCCGGTCGCCGAGCTCGTTCAGCTCGGACAGTGCCACGTTCCCGCGCAGCAGCACCGCGAAGTGCCCCTCGCGCCCACCACCCATCATCGACCCGAAGTCGAAGATTCCGATCTGCTGGCCCGGGATCGCGCCCAGCGCCTGGCGGGTCGCCCGAATCAGATCCCGGGTGGAGCGCTCCCGCTCGTTCTGGGGACTCAGCATCGAGATCATGTTCCCCGAGTTCACGCCCATGCCCCAACCGCCGCCGCCTCCGACGTTCCCGACGGTCGCCGCGAGCCCGACCACCTCGGGCTGTGCGAGCAGGAACTCCTGGTTCATGTCCAGGAACTCGATCGTCTTCTCCAGCGAGGTGCCGGGCGGGGTCTCGAAACGGAGCGCGAAGATGCCCTGATCCGAAGGGGGCATGAACTCGATTCCCAGGCGAGACCCGAAGAACGTGGCCGCCGCCAGGGAAGCGAGCGCCAGGCCGATCGTGGCCGCGCGGTTCGCGAGTGACCATTCGAGCACGCGTCGGTAGGTCGACTCGATGTGCCCGAAGCCGATCTCGAGTCGCTGATAGATGCTTCCGGCCGCTCGCTCTGCGGGCGGGGGTATGCGCGCGGCGAGCATCGGTGTCAGCGTGAGCGCGACGAAGAGCGAGATCAGCACCGCGCCCGCGACCGTCAGCCCGAACTCGCTCAGGAAGTTCCCCACGATTCCCTGAACGAAGACCACGGGCAGGAATACGGCCGTCACGGAGATCGTGGCCGCCGTCGCTGCAAAGGTGATCTGACGCGTGCCATCCCTCGCGGCTTGTTTGGCCGACTTGCCTTGCTCGCGGTGTCGCTCGATGTTCTCGAGCACGATGATGGCATCGTCGATCACGACGCCGATCGCCAGCGTCATGCCGAGCAGGGTCATGGTGTTCAGCGTGTAGCCCGCCAGGTAGACCAGTCCGAAGGTGGCGATCAGCGACACCGGGATCGCACCGGCGATGATCAGAGTCGGTCGGGTGCGGCGCAGGAATACGAAGACCGTGAACACGGCCAGGAGCCCGCCGAACATCAGCGCGAACTGGGTCTCCGCGACCGACTCCCGGACCGCCGTGGAGAAGTCGATGGCGTAGCCTCGCTCCGGCAGCGTGATCCCGTCCGGCAGGATGGGCCGCAGCTGATCGGCGCGTCTTTGCACCTCGTCGGAGATGGCGACGGTGTTGGCGTCGACCTGCTTGAGAACGCCGATTGCCACCGTGGGCTTCCCGTCCCAGCGGGCCTCCCCGCGGTGGTCCTCCTCCCCGTCCTCGACCCTCGCCACGTCGCGCAGGTAGATCGGGGCGCCCGCGGAGTGCGCGACGACCATGCGTTCGAGGGCCGCGATCGACTTGAACTCCGCCTCTGTCTTGACCGACCACTCGATCTGCGGCCCCTCGACGAGCCCGCCCGGGACCTCTACGTGCTCGCGCCGCAGCGCCCGCAGCACGTCCCCGGCGGAGAGGCCGCGCGCCCGCAACGCCTCGCCGTCGAGCCAGATGCGGATGTTGCGAGCGCGGCGCCCGAAGATCTCGATGCCGCCGACGCCGTCGATGGTCTCCATCAGGGGCTTGATCTGGCGCTTGACGTACTCGCTGGTCTCGACCGTCGGGCGCGTGGAGTTGAAGGGGATCCACAGGATCGGCTGGTCGCCCTGGTCCATCTTCGAGACCGTCGGGGGCTCGAGCGCGCGCGGCAGCTCGCGCCGGGCGTTCGCAACGCGGCTGCGGACGTCCTGGATCGCGACGTCGAGGTCCGTGCCGAGGTCGAACTCGACGCGAATGATGGCCGTCCCCTGGAGCGTGGTCGACTGGAGCGAGCGGATGCCGTCGATGGTGTTCAGGTACTCCTCGAGGACGTCCGTCACGTCCTCTTCCATGCCCTCGGGACTCGCCCCCTCGAGAGTCGCGTTCACCATGACCATGGGGAATTCCATGCGCGGGAACTGGTCGATGCCCAGGCGCGAGTAGCCGAGCAACCCGAAGACGAGCAGGAAGAGGATCATCACCCAGGTGAGGACCGGGCGATCGATCGAGAGGTCGGAGAGGGTCATCAGTCGAACCTCGTGCCGCTCTCGCGCCCGGCCGCAACGCTCGGCGTTGGCAGCGAGCCGTCGGTGTTTCGGATCGAGACGACCGAGCCGTCCATCAGCGCGGTGTGGCCCCGGGTCACGACGAGATCCGTGGGCCCAAGGCCCGCCCGGACCTCCACCTGCCCCTCTCGAAACGCACCGAGCTCGATGACGCGGCGCTCCACCCGGTCCTCACCGACGAGGAGAAACACGACGGAGCCGTCCGAGCGCTGCAGGACCGCCTCTTCCGGGATCATCAGGACACCGCTGCGTCGGCTGACCCCGAGGTCGGCCCGGGCAAAGGTCCCCGGGCGCAGGCGCCCCTCGGGGTTCTCGAGCGCCGCCTTGATCCGCAGCGTGCGCGTGCGCGTGTCGATCGTGGGCGAGACCACCGTCACGGAGCCTTCGAACACCTCGTCGGGGTACGGGGCGACCCGCACGCTGACTCGCTGCCCGACGCGAACCCGGCTCGAGTCCACCTCCGCGACGTGAAACTCGACCTCGATCGGATCGAGCGAGACCAGCTCGAAGAGTCGTGTGGCGGGCTGCACGAACTCGCCCACGCTGACGAAGCGCTGTGCCACGAGACCCGTGAAGGGCGCCCGTACCGTGGCGTCGGCCAGGGCTCGCTTGGAGACGCCGAGTCGCGCCCGCGCCGCGTTCAGGCGCGAGGCCTCGAGCTGGAGCTGCGTCTCCGCCTCGTCGAGATCGGACTTCGAGGCGACGTTCCGCTGATAGAGCTGTCGCACGCGCTCGGTAGCGCGCTCCTGCTCCTGGAGGGCGGCCTCCGCCTCGACCACGCCAGCGCGCACCGTCACCAGCTCGAGCTCGCGGCGCTCGGGATCGATCTCGAGCACGGCCGCCCCCGCGTCGGCCGGTGCTCCCTCATCGATGAAGATGCGGGTGATCCGGCCGCTGACCTCGGCGGCGATCTCCGCGTGGTTGGGCGCCAGCAGCTCTCCGGTCGCCTCGATCCGGTCCTCGACATCGACGCTGCGGATCGTCGCGACCGCCACCCGGGGCGCTGCCACCACGCGCTGTGTCTCCTCTCCGGAGCAGCCCGCCAGGGCCACCAACAGGCCGCTGACCAGGCACCAGGGGAGTGTGCGCGGCATCGGAAGCTCGCTCACCGATTGGCCGGTACGTTGGGGCTGCGAGCGGGATCGGAGATGATCCCGCGCAGAAGCAGCTCTATGGCGGCCCGGTTGACGTCCTCGGAACAGGCGGCGTCGGGACGCTGAATCCGCAGGGCTATCAAGCCGACGAGTAGGCCGAGGGTCGCGTGCTGGGCGGTCTCGACATTTCGCGTCAAGAGCCGCCCGTCGGCGGCCAGGCTGCCGAGAAGCCTCTGCACGGTGCCCTGAGCTTCCTCGGCGGCGGCCACGCGCCGCTGTGTGCCGCCACGAGTATTCATCAGGAGCCGGTAGACGCTCGGATTGCGGACTCCGAACTCGACGTAAGTCCGCGCGACCTCGCGCAGGTCCTCC
>JAUXJB010000240.1 GCA_030624945.1 Deltaproteobacteria bacterium
GGGAGGTTGCACGGCCTGCGAGACGGGGCTCTATCATAGCTACAGGCGCGATGGCCGGTCCCATCGGATGGTGCACTGGATACGCGTTCCCGAATCTTGACAGGGCTCGCGTTTGACGTAGCGTAGGTCTCCCGATCCGCGAACGGGTCCCCGTTCGCGTCTCCCACCATGCGAGGCCCCGACTTCTCAATTTCTGCAGCGAGCATCCCGAATGGTCTGTAGGGTCCTTGCCTGACCCCCGGGCCGCGCCAGCGCGCCACCCCGCCGCCCTCCGGAGATCCTCTCTCCGGCTCTCCAAGACAAAGGAACTTCGATGAACCTCTCGGAATTAAAACGACTCAGTGTCACCGAACTCGTGGAAATCGCCGCGAAAGCGGGGGTCGAGGGCACCGGGGGATGTAGCAAGCAGGAGCTGATATTCTCGATCCTGCAGGCGGAGACCGAGAACAACGGCGAGATCTTCGGAGATGGCGTACTCGAGAGGATGCCCGACGGCTACGGGTTTCTCCGCTCCGCGCAGGCGAACTACCTGCCCGGACCCGACGACATCTACGTCTCGCCTTCCCAGATTCGCCGCTTCAACCTGAAGACGGGTGTCACCATAGACGGACAGATCCGACCACCAAAGGACGGGGAGAAGTACTTCGCACTTCTCAAGGTCAACAGAGTCAACTTCGATACACCGGAAGTCGCCCGCCGCTGCGTCAAGTTTGACTCTTTGACACCGCTCTATCCGATGGAGAAATTTGATCTCGAGGTGTCGGCGAGCCAACTCACGACACGGATCGTCGATCTGATCGCCCCGATCGGGAAGGGACAGCGCGCGCTGATCGTCTCGCCACCCAAGGCCGGCAAGACGATGCTGCTGCGGGACCTCGCCAACGCCATTCGCAAGAACTATCCCGAAGCCTACGTGATCGTACTCCTGATCGACGAGCGTCCCGAAGAGGTGACCGACTTCCAGCGCAATACGGGCGCGGAGGTGATCTCGTCGACCTTCGACGAGCCAGCGCAGCGCCACGTCCAGGTGGCGGAGATGGTGATCGAGAAGGCTCGGAGCCTGGTGGAGCACAAGCGCCACGTCGTGATCTTGCTCGATTCGATCACGCGCTTGGCTCGCGCGTACAACACCGTCGTGCCGCACTCCGGAAAGATCCTGTCCGGGGGTGTCGATGCCAATGCGCTCCACAGACCCAAGCGCTTCTTCGGCGCCGCGCGCAACGTGGAGGAGGGAGGCAGTCTGACGATCATCGGCACCGCCTTGGTCGATACGGGCTCGCGCATGGACGAGGTGATCTTCGAGGAGTTCAAGGGCACGGGGAACAGCGAGATCCATCTGGATCGCAAGCTCGCCGATCGGCGGACCTTCCCCGCGATCAACCTGAACCTGAGCTCGACGCGGCGCGAAGAGTTCTTGATGGAGGAAGCCACCATCAACAAGATCTGGGTGCTTCGCAAGGTGCTGAATCCGCTCAACACGGTGGACTCGATGGAGTTCCTGATAGACAAGATGCGAGCCACCGACAGCAACGAAGAGTTCATCGCCTCCATGAATCAGTAGTGCGGGTCCCGGCGCGCGACCGTCCGCGCGGCCGGATCCGCAAGGCTGGCTCGCGATGCCTGCCTGGGCTACGCTCGCCGCCTTCCATGAAGCCCGAGATCCATCCCAAGTACGGTGAGACCCGCGTTCACTGTGCGTGCGGGAACGAGTTCACGACGCGCTCCACCCTGGAGGAGATCCGGGTCGAGATCTGTTCCGCCTGCCACCCGTTCTACACGGGCAAGCAGAAGATCGTCGATACGGCCGGAAAGGTGGAGCGATTTCGGCGCCGCTACGCCAAGAAGGACTGAGCGGCGTGGGCTTCTCCCCTCATTTCGGCTACCACTCGGCCGCTTAGCGACCCACGCCCGATTGCCGGTGCGTTTCGTGCGCGATCGGGTCGGATGTGTCTCGAATGCCTGAACAGATTCAAGTTGTCTTGTCGCGCTACGGAGAGCTGGAGGAGCTGCTGGCGCAGCCCGAGGTGGCGGCGAATCCCAAGCGCGTAGCGGAGCTGAACCAGGAGCTCTCCGGTCTTCGCGACCGCGTGGACGCCTACCGGCGCTGCCAGGCCCTCGAGGCCCAGATCGCAGGCAGCCGGGCGATGCTCGGGGATTCCGATCCGGAGATCGGCGAGCTGGCCCGAGCCGAGCTCGCCGAGCAGGAAGCGGAGCTCGAGCGCGTCCGCGCGGAGCTTGTCGAGCTGCTGCGACCCCGGGACCCGGACGACCAGAGGAGCATCGTGCTCGAGCTCCGCGCCGGGGCCGGGGGCGCCGAGGCCTCGCTCTTCGCCGCGGATCTGTTCCGCATGTACTCGCGCTACGCGGAGGCCCGCGGCTGGAAGGTGGGTCTGCTCTCGGTCTCCGAGAGCGAGGCGGGCGGCATGAAGGAGGTCATCGCCGAGATCGCGGGCAAGGGAGTGTACGGCTTCCTCAAGCGAGAGAGCGGTGTTCACCGGGTTCAACGCGTGCCCGTGACCGAGTCGCAGGGACGCATACACACCTCGACGGTCACCGTGGCCGTGCTCCCCGAGGCGGCGGAGGTCGACGTTCGGGTCGAGGATCGGGACCTGCGCATCGACATCTTCCGCAGCTCCGGGCCGGGCGGACAGAGCGTGAATACGACGGATTCGGCCGTTCGCATCACCCACCTGCCGACCGGTCTGGTCGTCACCTGTCAGGACGAGAAGTCGCAGCACAAGAACAAGGCCCGGGCGATGAAGGTTCTGCGTTCGCGCCTCTACGATCTCGAGCAGAGGCGCTGCGCGGCCGAGCGAGCCGAGGAGCGGCGCGGGCAGATCGGAACCGGCGAGCGGAGCGAACGCATCCGCACTTACAATTTTCCGCAGAACCGCGTCACGGATCATCGGATCGGGCTAACACTCCATAAGCTCGACATGATCATCGAGGGAGATCTCGA
>JAUXJB010000085.1 GCA_030624945.1 Deltaproteobacteria bacterium
ACCCGGGGGCCCGGTGTCAGGATGCCCTGGAGGTTGAGTGGATCGGCGGCGGAGACGCGAATCTCGTGGCCGGGGCGGGCCCGGTCTCTCTGCTTTCGCAGCAAGGGCACGGCCTCCGGGAGCGCGAACTGCTCGCCGGTGAATCCGGAGACGAAACGCCCACCGCGCACCAGACCTCGAGCTTCGAGGGTGCGCAGGGCACGGTGCACCTCGCGCCAGCCCTCGGAAACCCACTCGCGGGCGAGTAGCTCCCGGAAGACGACGCCGTAGCGGCGCAGCAGTCGTCGTGCGCTCTGCTCGGCGCGCGCCTCGCGATCGGGGGCCGCGGCGAGCGGCCGCAGGATTCCCCAGCGTCCCTCGGGGTCGCGAAGATCGCGATCGCGACGGCGCCGATGCGTGTGGCGCCTTCCGCCCAGCAGACGTCGCAGCGGTGCGAAGCCATCGCACGTCACCAACCCCTGGGCGACCAGCTCCCTCAACCCCTCGTCGACCTGTATCGGCAGAAGTCCGGTGGCAGGAGCCAGCTCGCGCGCGAACAGGGCACCGCGCTGGCGCAGCTGCTCGAGCACCCTCTCCCCCGGTCCCCGCAGCGCGACGTCGTCGCGCTCGCGTCCGCCGTGCAGAAGCCACTCCATCTCGTCGCGTGCGAAGAGCGCGATCGGCGTGGCGCGCGACGGCTGCGCGCCGGCCTCGAGCACGGGCGAGCCGAGCCTCCCCCAGGCGACAGATCCATTCAGGCACAGAGCGTCCAGCATCGCCGGCTTGTAACCTCGCACGCGCGTCTGAAGCAGCCCCGGCTCCCAGGCCGCCGCGGCTGCCTCGAAGCCCGAGAGCTGCTCGATGGCCTTGAGCAGGCCGCCCTCTCCGTAGAGCTGCTCCTCGGGATGCGCGTGCTGCCAGCGCAGCAGAAAGGCCAGGTAATCGCCGGCGCTCACGGGCTCGATCTCCCTGCGCAGGCGAGCCAGCGTGTAGCGGTGGATCCGGGCCAGCAGGCCCCGGTCGCAGAACTGCTCACCGGATTCGGGCTCGAACCGGCCGCGCACCGCCACGCCGGCGCTCTCGAGGCGAGCCAGAGCGGCCTCGGTCGCGGGCGGCGACACGCCGATGCGGCGGGCGAGCTGGAGCGAATCCGTCGGTCCGAGCACGGCCAGGTGTCCGCGAACCGCCGCGTCCAGGGCGATCTCGAACTCGGCGGTCTCGACACCAATATGTGTTGGAAGCCGAACGGCCGGCGCGACTTCGGCGTCCGGGAAGAGCGCACTCACGTAGCCCAGGCGCTCGACGGCAAACAGCCTGGCGACGTCCGGCTGGAGAACCCGCGCGGCGCGACCGCTCTGTACCAGCTCGCGGGCCAGCTCGGCATCGGTCGGCAGGTCTTCGGGTCGCGCCACTCCCAGATCGACCAGGAGATCGCACAGCTCATCCGCGCTGCGCACGTCGGGACGCGCTTCGCCGCGAACGCGCTCGATGGCCTCGGGTTCCAGGCGCCCCAGATCCTGTGCCTCGTCCGGCAACACGTGCCGCAGCGCGACGGCCCGTGTTCGGCGTTCCTCCAGCGGGGCGTCATCGAGGAAAGCGTAGGGGCGCGCGTTGAGGATCTCGTGGGTGAATGGAGAGGGCGCCACGGTGTCGATGCAGTGAATCCGAACCTCCCCGGCCTCGATGCGCTCGAGCAGCCGCACGACGCCCTGGAGGTCGGTCGCCTCCGTCAGACAATCGCTCATGGTCTGCTTGACCAGCGGGTGGTCCGGGATGGCGATCGGGTACTCGACGTTCTCCTGGCAGGCCACCTGGTCCGGAAACACGCATCCCAGCAGATCATCCGCCTGCATGCGCTGCACCGGCAACGGTACGCGCCCGCCCGTCCGGACCCGGGCAACCGCAAGCGAGCGCGTGGCGTTCCAGCGCCAGCGCGCCGTGAACAGCGGGGAGGCGAGGAGCGCCTGTGAGAGCACGTCTTCCAGGGTCTTCGACGAGAGGAAGTGCCGGATGGACTCGAGCGGGAACGTCTGGGGGCTGCCCAGCGAGAGCACCAGCGCGTCGTCGGTCGCGGCCGCCTGTAGCTCCGTGTTGAAGGAAACGCAGAAGCGCTTGCGCAGCGCAAGTGCGAAGCCGCGGTTGATGCGCGCGCCCCAGGGGCTGTGGATGACCAGCTGCATCCCGCCCGCCTCGTCGAAGAAGCGCTCCGCGACCAGGTCTTCGCACGTGGGCACGCGCCCCACCCGGTCCACCTGGCTGCGGACGTAGTGGGCCAGCTGCAGGGCGGCCTCGGGCGCCAGACCGCACTCGCTCTCCAGCCAGGCGCTGGCCACCTCCGTGCCGTCAACGACGCGCATGGCGACCTCCTGACGCAGCTCCGAGACCTCGCGCGAGAGCTCTTCGGTGCGCGCCGGCGCCTCGCCCAACCAGAAGGGGATCGTCGGCGGGGCCCCCTGCGCATCGACGACCCGCACGACGGCGGACTCGACGCGACGAATCCTCCAGCTGTGCGTTCCCAGCAGGAAGACGTCCCCCGCCATGCTCTCGATGGCCCAGTCCTCGTTCACGGTGCCGACCAGCGTCTCCTCCGGATCGAGCACCACCCGGTAGTCGCCGGTCTCGGGAATCGCGCCCCCGGACAGGATTGCCGCCATGCGCGCGCCGCGCCGACCCCGCAAGCGACGCGCGACCCGGTCGCGGTGCACGAAGGCCGCCCGCCGTCCCTTCGGCGTCTCGAAGCCCCGCGAGAGCATGTCCAGAACGGCATCGAAGTCGGCCCGCTCGAGCGACCTGTAAGGGTGAGCTCCGCGCACGAAATCGAAGAGCGCGTCCTCTCCCCACTCCTCGCAGGCGCAAGCGGCGACGATCTGCTGCGCCAGGATGTCGAGCGGAGCTTCGGGCGGATGGATGCGGTCGAGACGGCCGGCCCGCACGGCGCGCACCAGCGCCGCGCATTCGACGAGCTCGTCGCGGCTGGTCGGGAACAGGCGGCCCCGGGGCTGGAGCCCCAGCGCGTGCCCGGAGCGCCCGATGCGTTGCAGCAAGGTCGCGATACTGCGCGGGGAGCCGATCTGGCACACGAGCTCGACGCTGCCGATGTCGATGCCCAGCTCGAGGGAGGCGGTCGCCACCAGCGCGCGCAGCTCCCCGTCCTTGAGCCTCCGCTCCACGTTGAGCCTCCGATCGCGGGCCAGGCTGCCGTGGTGCGCCGCGACGTTCTCCGGACCTACCTTCTCCCCCAGACGATGGGCGAGACGCTCCGTGAGCCGCCGCGTGTTCGTGAAGATCAACGTCGTGCGGTGCTCCGCCACGTAGCCCGCGATCACGTCGAGCAGGTCGTCCCATTGCTCGTTGGAGGCGACGCCCTGGAGATCCTCCACGGGCGGTACCTCGATCGCGAGATCGAGATCGCGCTGATGTCCCAGGTCGATCACCGAGCACTCGGGCGGGGCTCCGTCCGCCCCACGCTGCGCGCCGACCAGGTACCGGGCGATCCGATCCAGAGGTCGCTGCGTCGCCGAGAGGGCCACGCGGGCGGGGCGCGTCTCGGCCAGTGCTTCCAGGCGCTCCAGAGACAGCGCCAGGTGGGACCCGCGCTTGTCCCGCGCCACGGCGTGAATCTCGTCGACGATCACGGTGCGGACGGACTTCAAGATCTGCCGGCTGCGCTCGGCCGTGAGCAGCAGGTACAGGGATTCCGGGGTCGTCACCAGGATGTGGGGGGGCCGGCGCAACATGGCCTGGCGCTCGGCCTGGGGCGTGTCGCCGGTTCGAACAGCGGTGCGAATCGCCGGCAGCACCAGACCCTGTCGCTTCGCCTCCGCGTGAATCTCCTCCAGCGGAACCTCCAGGTTTCGCTGGATATCGTGCGAGAGCGCTCGCAGCGGGGAGACGTAGACGGCCTCGAGACGGTCCTCGAGATCGCCCTGGATGGCGCGGCGGAACAGGCGATCGAGCACCATCAGGAAGGCGGCCAGCGTCTTTCCCGATCCCGTGGGCGCGGCGATCAGGGTGTCCTCTCCTCGCGCGATCGCCGGCCAGCCGTGCTTCTGCGGCTCGGTCGCCTCGCGGAAGCGCCGCTGGAACCAGGCCGCGACGGGCGGGCAGAGGTCGATGTGCTCGGCTGTCATGCGGGCCTTCCGCGGGGTCCAGTGTCCAGTTCCGGGAGCGCACTCCCGGAACAGGACACTAGGCCTCGAGTCCCTTCGTCTCGCCCAGCCCGAGCATCAGATTCAGGTTCTGGATCGCCGCGCCGGCTGCCCCCTTGCCGAGGTTGTCGAGGATGGCCATGAGGAGAACGTGCCCCGACGGATGCGGTAGCACTCGCAGCTCGAGCCTGTTGCTGTCGTTGCAGCTCTGCGGGTCGAAGCTCCGCTCGTGCGCTGCGGGCGGCTCGGCGATCGGGATCACGCGCACGTAAACCTCGCCCCGGTAACGCTCCTCGAGCACCTCCCAGATCGCCTTGCCGGTCACGCCGGCGCGCAGGAAGTCGCCGTGGAGGGGGATCTCCACACGCAACCCACATCGGAACGGGCCCACCGCGGGAACGAACTGCGGCTCGTGCGCGAGCAACGCGTAGCGCTGGATCTCGGGGATGTGCTTGTGCAACGAGTCCAGCGCATAGGGCACCTCGTAGACGAGCCGCAGCAGGTCGGCAGCGGGATCCTCCCACTTCTCGATCAGATTCCGGCCGCCCCCCGAGTAGCCCGAGAGGGCGTGAATGGAGAGGGGCAGGTCGGCGGCCAACAGTCCGGCGTCCAGGAGCGGGCGCAGGGCGAGGATCACCGCGGTCGAGTAGCAGCCCGGGTTTGACACCCGCCGCGCCGCGGCGATCGCGGGGCGTTGCTCGGGTGCTAGCTCCGGCAGGCCAAAGACCCACTCCTCGGCTACGCGATGAGCGGTGCTGGCGTCGAGAATTCGTGTCTCGGAGGTTTCGAGCCAGGAGACCACCTCGCGGGCCGCGCTGTCCGGCAGGCACAGGACGGCGAGGTCCGCGCACTCCAGCAGCTCGCGCCGCCGCGCCGGATCCTTGCGCGAGTCCTCGTCGAGCGTGAGCAACTCCAGGTCCTCTCGCCCGGCGAGCCACTGGCGAATCCGGAGACCCGTCGTCCCCACATGCCCATCGATGTAAACCCGGGATGTCACGCCGGGGATCTTAGCGCGTTCTGGCCGGGTACTACCGTCGGCTACTCGTCACTCGGGCGAGACCGCCACGTCGGCGGGAACCCCCGCGAGCTCTCCGCTGGCCGAGTAAACACGGAAGCGGAAGAGGCCCGCGATCCCGGTCTTCCCCTCGATGCGGAGCTCGATGTCGTTGGCACCGGGTGCCAGCGGAATCTCGCCAACGACGGTGCGCCCGTCGCCCGCCAGCAGATCCCCCGACTCGCGTCCCGTGCGGCGGTTGCGTGCGAAGACACCCTTGATGCGGCGCGTGACCAGAGCCGGCAGCAGCTCTTCCACGGCCCGCGCAGATCGCACGCGCACGGCGCGGCTCCCGGTACGGCGCGCCACCTCGGCGTAGAAGCGGCGATTGCGTTCGCTCGGGAAGAGCACCGGCGTCACCCGGAGCTCTCCCCGAACCTGGCGACCAAAGCTCGCGAGCTGGACGATATCCGAGAACCCGTCCAGCCGGGTGAACTCATGGGTTGCGGGACACGGCGTCTCGTTGCGGGCCTTCGCGCACTCCTGCTCGGCGGCCTCGCCCAGCGCTCCCGAGCAACGGAAGAAGCGGCCGGAGTGCGGCAGATCGGAACCGGTCAGCAGCAGGATCTCCCGATCGGCATCTCCGCTCTCCCGCCGGAGCCAGTCGGCAGCGGTCCAGAGTGCGCAGACCGTATCGCTGCGGCCCTGACCCCGCGGATGTTCGCGCCGGAAGCGCGCCAGCCCCTGGCGGGCGGACTCCGGCTCCGCCCCCATCTCGACGATGGGCCAGGTCCGTTCCGCGAAGGCGATGATCCCGTACTCGATCCCGGCGTCGGAACTGTGGGAGACGAGCTCCGCTACGGCGCGCATCTGCGCCTCGAGCAGCGGTATCTCGGCGCCCGCATCCCCGTCTCGCCCGGCGGGTACGGGGGCCGCCGAGCTCTCGGAGGCGTCGACCAGAATCACCACACGCCGAACGCCATCGCTCTCCTGGGAGACCAGGGTCCCCTCCAGCGTGAGCCGGTCCCGCTCCAGAACGGGAATCAGGACCCGCCCGCTGATCCGCGCCGTCGTGAGCGGGTAGCGGAGCCAGAGACCGACCGACGAGTAGACGGGACCGTAGACGCGGTCCTCCACCCACTCCGCGCGGATGCGGCGCTCGATCTGCTCGCGGATGCCCTCGGCCCAGGGGGCGGCCCCGCTCTCGCGGACAATCTGGACAGACTCCGGCGCCGCTCCGTCCACGGGTTCGAGGACGTCCGCGCGGTAAGAGTCTCCGAGCGGGCCAGCGGCGGGCGCGGTCTCGGAATCCCACGCCACAGCTGTATGGGAGAGCCCAGCGACGCTCAACGCCGCCGCGACGGCCACGAGTGCCGATAAGACTTGGGGGCGATTCACATCAGTTTCGAACGGCTCCCCCCATTCGAAACCTGAGCGGATCAAACTACATCGTAGTACGCGGTTATTTGGCAAAGTTGCCAGTCAATTCCCTACCACGATACAATAACTACTCACAGCGAATCCCGATCCAAGCACTGTGATATTGGAAGGACGTCGCTTGCCTCAGCTCGAGCTGGCCAAGACAGAACGCTTTTCCGAGGAACTTCTCGCGCACGTGCGGAGCGGCCGGATGAACGACTGGTCGGCGGAACGCATCCTCGCCTGGGGTCTGGAGAGCTTCGCGCCGCGCATCGCCCTGTCTGCCAGCTTCGGGTCCCCCG
>JAUXJB010000129.1 GCA_030624945.1 Deltaproteobacteria bacterium
CCCGAGCCCGACGACGACGTAGTCGCCGACCTCGTGGGGACCCGGAGGCGGCGGCAAAAACTCCGCGTTGACGCGGATCAGGTACGCGCCGACCCAGCAAAGCGCAACGATGCCGAGGTCAGCGATCGCACACAGCGTGCGCAAGACTTCGTTGTACTTTCGAAGCAGAGCCCCCCCTCCTCTGCACCCTGCACGTCGACGCTGGGGAGGCTAGCTGCCTCCCTACCGCGCTGTCAACGAGACTCAGCGCTATTGCGCGTCCGCTTGTCGCAGGTAGCGGTCGATCTCGGCGGCGGCCTGGCGGCCCTCGTCGATGGCCCAGACGACGAGGGACTGGCCGCGGCGCATATCGCCTGCGGCGAAGACGCCGGGGGCGCTCGTGGCGTAGCCCTGCGTGGCCACGTTGCCGCGCTCGGTGAGCTCGACCCCGAGCTCGGTGAGCAGGCCCTCGCGCACCGGTCCCAGGAACCCCATCGCGAGCAGCACCAGATCCACGTCGAGCGTGAACTCGCTGCCCGGAACCTCTTCGAGCTTGCGGCGGCCGGTCCTGGGATCGGGTTTCCCGAAGCGGACGCGGACCGCGTGGAGCTTCTCGAGTCGGCCTGCGCTGCCGCTCAGGCGCGCCGTCGAGATCCCCCAATCCCGGTCGCCCCCCTCCTCGTGCGAGGTCGACGTGCGCAGGATCTGCGAGGGCAGGGGATGCAGCGGCCAGGGCGTGTCCTCGCTGCGGGAGGCGGGTGGCTTCTCGAGCAGCTCGAAGTTGTAGAGGTGCTTGACGCCCTGCCTGTGACTGGTGCCGATGCAGTCCGAGCCGGTGTCGCCGCCGCCCAGCACCACCGCGTTCTTACCCGTCGCGAGGATGCTCGTCGCCTCATCGACCGTGTCGCCCGCACCGCGGCGATTCTGTTGCTCCAGGAAGTCCATCGCGAAGTGCACGCCATCGAGCTCGCGTCCCGGTACCGGGAGGTCGCGTGGGGCCTCCGCGCCGCCTGCCAGGAGCAGCGCGTCGAACTCGTCGAGCAGCTCCCGGGCGGAGACGTCGACACCCACGTGGACCCCAGTGCGGAACTCGATCCCCTCCGCCTGCAGGACCTCGAGGCGTCGGTCGATGATAAATTTCTCGAGCTTGAAGTCGGGAATGCCGTAGCGCAGCAACCCGCCCAGGCGATCCTTCTTCTCGAACAGCGTGACCGTGTGCCCGGCCTGGTTGAGCTGGGCGGCGCCGGCGAGTCCAGCCGGGCCGGAGCCGATCACGGCCACCCGTTTTCCGGAGCGCCTCTCGGGCGGCTTCGGGACGACCCAGCCCTCCGCGAAGCCGCGCTCCGCGATGGTCTTCTCGATGAACTCGATCGTGACCGGATCGTCGTTGATGCCGAGCACACAGGCCGACTCGCACGGCGCGGGACAGATGCGTCCCGTGAACTCGGGAAAGTTGTTGGTGCGATGCAGGCGCTCGAGCGCGTCCTCCCACTTGTCTCGGTAGACCAGGTCGTTCCAGTCCGGGATGATGTTTCCCAGCGGGCAGCCCTCATGGCAGAACGGAATCCCACAGTCCATACAGCGAGCGCCCTGTGCGCGAATTTCCTCCTCGCTGGGGTCGCGGTACACCTCGAGATAGTCCCGGACGCGCTCCTCGACCGAGCGCTTGCGAGGCGTCTTGCGCCCGTGCTCCATGAAGCCCGTGACCTTGCCCATCAGTAGTCGCTGTCTCCGTACTCGATTCCGGCCAGCGACCGCTTGTAGTCCCGCGGCATGACCTTTACGAAGAGCGGCAGGGTCGCCTCCCACTTCTCGAGCACGTCCTCGGCGCGCTTGCTGCGCGTCAGGCGGAAGTGTTGCTCGATCATCTGGCGCAGCTCCTTCTGATACTGCTCCTCGGCCACCGTCTCGAGATCGACCAGGCCCGGGTTGCAGAGGTCGGGCAAGCGGCCGTCGCGATCCAGCACGTACGCGATGCCGCCGCTCATGCCCGCGGCGAAGTTGCGGCCGGTCTTGCCCAGCACCACCACGCGTCCGCCCGTCATGTACTCGCAGCCATGGTCGCCCACTCCCTCCACCACGGTGTAGGCGCCGCTATTGCGCACGCAGAAGCGCTCGCCGGCAACCCCGTGGAAGAAGGCCTCCCCCCCGGTGGCGCCGTACAGCGCCACATTCCCGATCAGGACGTTGTCGGCGGGATCGAAAGTCGACTGCGGCGGGGGATAGACGATCAGACGCCCGCCGGAGAGTCCCTTACCGATGTAGTCGTTCGCATCGCCGATCAGGCTCAAGGTGATACCGTGAGGTAGGAACGCGCCGAAGCTCTGGCCCGCCGACCCCGTGAAGCGCAAGCGGATGGTGTTGTCCGGCAGCCCCTCCAGGCCGTGGCGGCGCGAGACCTCGTACCCGAGCGTGGTCCCGACCGTCCGGTTCACGTTTCGGATCGGCAGGTGATACTCGACCGGCTCCATGTTCTCGATCGCGGGCCGGCAGAGCCGGATCAGCTCGTTGTCGAGCGCCTTCACCAGACCGTGGTCCTGGCCCTGGACGCGGTGCCGGGCGACCTCGGGCGGAGCCTCCGGCACGTGCAGGATGTTGCTCAGATCGAGTCCGTGCTTGAGCTTCCAGTGCTGGATCGAGGGATCCGGCTCGAGCAGATCGGCACGCCCGATCATGTCGTTGAAGTTGCGGAAGCCGAGCTCGGCCATCCGCTCGCGCACCTCTTCTGCCACGAAGCGGAAGAAGTTGACGACGTGATCCGCGTTGCCCGTGAACTTCTTGCGCAGCTCGGGGTTCTGTGTGGCCACGCCCACGGGACAGGTGTTGAGCTGGCACACACGCATCATGATGCAGCCCAGCGCCACCAGCCCCGTGGTGCCGAAGCCGAACTCGTCCGCGCCGAGCAGCGCGCCGATCACGACATCGCGGCCCGTCTTGAGCTGCCCGTCGACGTGGACACGGATGCGCCCCCGCAGGTCGTTGAGCACAAGCGCCTGCTGGGTCTCGGAGAGCCCGATCTCCCAGGGCACGCCTGCGTGCTTGATGGAGGTCTGGGGTGAGGCGCCCGTGCCGCCGTCGTGACCGACCACGAGCACGGTCTCCGCATGGCCCTTGGAGACGCCGGCGGCGATCGTACCCACACCCGAGACGGCGACGAGCTTCACGCTGATATCTGCCTTCGGGTTCGAGTTCTTGAGATCGTGGATGAGCTGCGCCAGGTCCTCGATCGAGTAGATGTCGTGGTGGGGCGGGGGCGAGATCAGGCCCACGCCGGGCGTCGAGTAGCGCACTTGCGCGATCTTGCGGTCCACCTTGTGGCCGGGAAGCTGGCCGCCCTCGCCGGGCTTGGCGCCCTGGGCGACCTTGATCTGGAGCTCGTCGGCATTCACGAGGTACCAGCTGGTGACGCCGAAGCGGCCGGACGCCACCTGTTTGATCGCGCTGCGGCGCCAGTCGCCGTTCGGGTCGCGCGTGAAGCGCTCGGGGTCCTCGCCGCCCTCGCCGCTGTTGCTCTTGCCGCCGATGCGGTTCATGGCGATGGCGAGCGTCTCGTGGGCCTCCGCGCTGATCGAGCCGAAGGACATCGCGCCGGTGCAGAAGCGCTTGATGATCTCGGAGGTGGGCTCGACCTCTTCCAACGGCACCGGCTCGAGGCCGTCCTTGAACTTGAACACCCCGCGGATGGTGTAGAGCGCTCGGCTCTGATCGTTGACCAGGCGGGCGTACTCCTGGTACAGGTCGTAGCGGTTGGAACGGGCGGCCTGCTGCAGCTTGTGGACGGTCTTCGGCGAGAAGAGATGAAGTTCGGCTCCGCGCCGCCACTGGTACTCGCCGCCGAGCTCGAGCTCGCTGGCGATGTCGACGGGGTTCTCGGGAAAGGCCCGCTCGTGTCGGCGGCGCGCCTCCTCCGCGATGATCGCGAGGTCGATGCCTCCGATCTTGGAATGGGTCCAGGTGAAGTAGGCGTCGACGACCTCCTGCGAGAGCCCGACGGCATCGAAGATCTGTGCGCCGCGGTAGCTCTGCAGGGTGGAGATGCCCATCTTGGCGAAGATCTTGAGCAGCCCCTTGCCGATGGCCTTGATGTAGTTCTTGCGGGCCGTCTCTCGGTCCAGCTCCGCGGGAACGAAGGTGCTCTCCTCGGCCAGCTGGTCGATCGAGTCGAAGGCCAGATAGGGGTTGATCGCGCCCGCGCCATAGCCGATGAGCAGCGCGAAATGCGCCACCTCGCGTGGCTCGCCGGACTCGATGACGAGCCCACAGCGCGTGCGCAGTCCCTCGCGGATCAGATGGTGGTGCACCGCGCCCGTCGCGAGCAGGCTCGGAATGGGGATCTTCTCGGGCCCCGCATCGCGGTCGCTGAGCACCAGGATGTTGGTCCCGCTCTCGACCGCAGCGCTGGCCTGCCGACAGAGCGCGTCGAGCGCGGCCTTGAGACTGGCGTCACCATCGGGCTCGGGGTCGAAGACCATCGGCAGGGTGCACGAGCGCAGATGGGGATGGTCGATACTGCGGATACGCTCGAGGTCCTCGTTGGTGAGGATGGGCTGATCCAGCTCGAGCAGGCGCGCCTGCTCGGGCGTCTCGTCGAGCAGGTTTCTCTCCGCGCCCAGGCAGCTCTTGAGCGACATGACGCTCTCTTCGCGGATCGAGTCGATGGCCGGGTTGGTTACCTGCGCAAAAGCTTGCTTGAAGTAGGCGAAGAGCAGGCAGGGACGCTCGGAGAGGCAGGCGAGCGGCGCGTCGTTGCCCATCGAGCCCACTGCCTCGGCACCCGTCGACGCCATCGGCGCGAGCAGGATACGCAGCTCCTCGAGCGTGTAGCCAAACATGCTCTGGCGAACGAAGCGCGTCTCCGGATCCGAACGATCGCTGGTCGTCGCCTCGGGGAACTGGTCGAGCCTGGCCAGATTCTGCGAGATCCACTGCCGGTACGGGCGCCGCGAGACGTACTCGCTCTTGAGCTCCTCGTCACTGATGATGCGCCGCTGCTCGGTATCGATCAGAAACATGCGACCCGGCTGCAGGCGCCCCTTGGACAGAATGTCCTCGGGCTCGATCGGCAGCACGCCGACCTCTGAGGCCATCGCAACGAAACCATCCTTGGTGATCACGTAGCGAGAAGGCCGCAGGCCGTTTCGGTCGAGCACGGCCCCGATCCGGATGCCGTCGGTGAAGGGCATCGACGCCGGACCGTCCCACGGCTCCAGCAGGCAGGAGTGGTACTGATAGAAGGCCTTCTTCGCGTCCGGCATCAGCGGATCGCGGTCCCAGGCCTCCGGAATCAACATCATCATGGCGTGGGGCATCGAGCGGCCGCTGAGGGTCAGAAACTCGAGTGCGTTGTCGAAAATCGCCGAGTCGGAGGCATCGGGCGTGAGCACGGGAAAGATCTTCTTGAGGTCGTCCCCGAAAAGATCCGAGC
>JAUXJB010000032.1 GCA_030624945.1 Deltaproteobacteria bacterium
AAGCCCGCCCCGGACCATCCGATAGGGAGCCTGTCGCCGCCCGACCATATCACAGTGTCGGCCAGAGGAAACAGGAAAGTACTTACCCGGTTGCTTCCCCTCCTGGCTGGTCTCGAAGGTCCTTCCTAAAGACGGGCGCCGCAGAACTTGCAGTGCCGCGCGTCGGTGTCGTGTCCCTCGGCGGCGCAGCTGGGACAGGCCTGCGTGCTCACCGGCCTCCGCGAGGCCTCCAGAAGCTCGACCGAGAAGATCCCCGTGGGAACCGCCAGGATCCCGTAGCCGATGATCATCACGATCGAGGCGACGAACTGTCCGAGGGGACTTCGAGGCGAGATGTCGCCGTATCCGACGGTGGTCATGGTCACGATGGCCCAGTACATGCTCCGCGGGATACTGGTGAAGCCGCTCTCGGGCCCCTCGATCAGGTACATGAGGGCGGCCATGATGGCGACCATCGTCAGCATCGCGGTCACGAAGAGGATGATCTTGCGTCGGCTCTGGAGCAACGCCCTGCGCAGGAGGTCCGCCTCCCCGACGAAGTGCCCCAGCTTGAACACCCGGAACACCCGCAGCAGGCGCAGTCCGCGAATCACCAGGAGCGACTGGGCTCCGGGAATCAGCAAGCTCAGATAGGTCGGCAGGACGGCCAGCAGGTCGACGATCCCGAAGAAGCTGCGGGCGTACGCCAGCGGCCGCATCACCGAGATCAGGCGAAGAACGTACTCGACGCTGAAGACCGCCGTGAAGACCCACTCGATCCGCACCAGCTCTCGGCCGTAGCGCTCCCCGTAGGGGTGAACGGTCTCGATGCTGACGGCGACCAGGCTGGCCGAGATGACCAGGAGCAGACCGACGTCAAAGGCCTTCCCCGCGGGAGTGTCGGCCTCGAAGATGATCTCCTGCAGCTGCGCCCGCCAAGCGGGCCAGTCGCGCCTCTCCCCCCCAGAGACCATTTCCGGAGTGTAGCCGAGCGCGCGCGCCCAGCTTCCCTAGCGCTCCTGTCGCGGGGTCAGCCCCCGCGCGGGGGGCGCGTTCCGCCCTTGCCCGAGCCGCTTCGTCCCATCGAATCACCGGCCAGAAAGATCTTCGGACCATCGCCCGGGTCGCCGCGCAGCTTTCCGGGGGGCTTCCCCATCGAGTCGCCGCCGCGCCCGCTCCGCAGAATCATTGCGGGGCCGAACGAGGTCCGCGTGGCTGAGATCTCGAGGCGCGCGCTGGTGTACCGGCTGGCATCAGCGCTCGCCCGTCCCGGAGAGAAGAGCGTGACGAGCAACAGAGCGGCGGTGGCGGCCGCGGCGACGGCCACCGAAACGGCGCGGGGACCGGAGCTCGCGGCCCGAATCCAGCGTGCCGGACCGACGCGCCAGGCGTCCGTCTCGCGCAGCCAGTCCAGCTTGGGGTGTTCCGCGAGGCGGCGGCAGACGTAGCTCCGCTCGTCGCCACGCAGATGCCCGGAGCTCAGGAGGTCGCCCAGCTGTGTCAGGTAGTGCTGGGCGTCCGCGTAGTCGCTGCGCGAGGAGGCGGCCGCCAACAGGTTGAGCAAGGGCGCCGGTGCCCTGGGCACGAGTTGGCTGGCGCGCAGCCAGTATTCGATGGCCGCTTCGCGCTCTCCCATGTCCTCCACGAGGTTGCCCAGGTTGTTGAGGATCCGGCCTCGCACGCTGGGCGCGTCGGCCACGCATAGCGCTCCCTCGAAGAGCCTGGCAGCGGCTTCTCGGTCTCCCCGCTCGCCCGCCAGCAGACCCGCCAGGTTGAGCCAGTGCGGGTCGTTTCCGTGGCTTGGGCGCGTCTGGTCCAGCTCGCGCTGGAGCGTCGTGAGATCCTGGCTCAACCAGAGCCGCCGCAGTGGCTCGAGCTCCGCGGGTGCCTCTCCCGAGAGTGGCGCCGGCTGCGCGTTCTGCAGCTCATGGACCGCGCGCAGCACGAATTTCCTGGCCCGCGCGACACCCGTGCGGACGGTCGCGGGGACGCGCCCCTCGGCCCGGGCGATGGCCGCGTAGGATCTGTGGGCGAGGCGCTCCTGGTACCAGCCGAGGTTCCGCAACAGCGTGCGGTTGCCCTCGGCGCTGGCGATCGAGACGGCGCGCTTGAGCGCGCGCGCGCTCAGCTCGAGAGCCGCCCGGTCCAGGGTGGGCTCCTCGTCGCTTGCAGAGGCCTCGATCGGGCGCCCGTCCACCCCGACGAAGGTGCCCAGCCAGCCCCCTCGGGGCCTCGAAGCACCGTCCCCGCGCAGGCTGGTACGGACGCGGGGCAGCAGGAAGGCCTCGAGGGAGCCGATCTCGAGCGCCTCGAGGCATTCGCGGGGATGCTGGCGCGCGCTGCTCTCGCAGGCGAGAAAGATCTCCCCCAAGCTCTCCGCACGGCGCTGGGGATCGCTCATCAGCTTCGCGGCGATCCCCTGGGCGATTACCGCGAGCTGCTCTCGAACCTGGGGCTGGATCTCGGGGTTGGGCATGCGCGAACTCCTTCCGCTCTTACCGACGCTCTCACCGAGTTAGGCGCTCGGCCGGGAGCGCCTATTCGGTCCTGGGTGATGCGGCGCTCCCCCAACCACGTGCGCGCGACTCTCGGGGGCGTCTGAACCGGCTGTTTCAGGCTGCTTCGAAACGCCCGCTCGGCGGCCGGCCGTCCCACGGTGGCTCGCACGCGCGAAACGCCGCAGCCCCGGTTGAAAGCCCATGCCAAGCGAGGAGGAACCGGTGACCAATCCACAGAGAGGCCGCGCTCTGGCGCTCTCCGCCCTGCTGGCCGGCGCCTGCGCCACGCCGGGAGGTCCCACCACTGAGCTCTATCCCATGCCGTCCGATCTCGCCCAGGCGCTCTCCCCTGCGGAGGCGGATCCCGCCCGTCCCGGTGAGCTGGCCGAGGCAGCTCTTTCCCTGCTCGACTCGGAGCGAGCGGGTGGTCCCGACTACGCCGGTGCGGCGCGTATGTGCCTGCTCGCCGTCGAGATGGCGGATCCCCGGGAAGAACGAGAGCTGCGCAGTGCCTGTCAACGCGTGGCCGCGCGGAGCGCACTCCGCTCGGGAGATCGCGAGCTCTACATGGAGGCCGTGAGCAGTTGGGAGCGCGAGGCGCCTCGCCCCGAGCGAACCGCCGGCGAGCTCGTGGTCCACATGGCGATTCGCGATCGCCTGCGCGGGGATCTCGGGGCAGCATCGGCCCGGATCCCCCGCGACCTGCGGTGGCTGCTTCCGCCGCGCGAGGCGCGGCGGTGATCCGTCTGGTGGCGACGCTGGCCACGGCGGCGCTGGTGATCTGGACCGCGAACCGCTCGATCGAGCTCGGGCACCTGCCCGAGCCCATCGCTCGCGCGGGAGAGCGCGCCGCGAGCGTGCTGGCCGCCGTCGCGGACGCCGGGGAATCCGCGTTGAGCGGGTTGGATTCCGAGGACCCCGCGAAAGCCGCGGCGCTCGAGGGCGGCGCACCCCGCAGCCTCACCCGCGAGGAGTTCGAGCCGGACCTCGGCGCCGGGGAAGGTGCCATGGGGGCGGGGAACACCCCGGACGAGGTACCGGCTGCGAGACCAGCAGTCGCCGGTGCGGGAGCGACCTCGCTGAGTAGAGCGAGCGCAGAGGAGATCCGTTGCCGGCTCGACCGCGTGATGAGCCTCGCGCTCGGGCCGAGCCGGTGAGATGGCCGCTCCAGCTGGTCCTGATGGGAGCGAGCGCTCTCTGCGTGATCCTGATTCTCCAGCGGGCCGCTGAGAAGACCGAGGTCCCGGCCGGAGCGGAGAAACCCGCGCCCATCGAGATCGCCAGCATCGAGCTCCCGCGGTCCCTGCCGCGCGCGACCGAGAGAGAGTCGCCCGAGCCATCCGTTCAACAGGTCGAGGCGCCGCGCCAATCTGCCGCTCTGCACCTCGACCCCGAGGCCCTCGCGCGCGGCGATGCTCTGCTGCGCGCGGGGGTCTTCCCCCGTTTGCGCGCAACCTACATCCGGATCGGTTTCCCGGCCTACCGCGAGGCGGTCGTGGCGCTCGGGGGGGCCTTCTACCTGTACGACGCCAGGGCGCGCCAGACTCTGGTCGAGGTCGATCCGCACAGCGGTAGCCTCGGTAGCGGAGAGGTGCGAGGCGACCTGAGTCGCTGGCCCCGGGACGTCACCCGCTACCTGGACATGGCTCTGCAAAGGGGTCGCGAACGCTACGGGGAGCGGGTCTCGCGCGTCGTGTTGCTACCCCCGGCGAGCGTGGATGCAGCGCTCCTCGGCGCCCTGGACCAGCGCCTGGCTGAGCTGGGCCTGCACCCGAACTCGCTCCTGCGGGTCGACGTGGCCTACGAGCTCCGCTCCGGACGGCTCCACTGCGAGGTGCTCGCGGTGGCACTGCGCGACGGAAGCGAGCGCGATCTCGGTCTGTGGATCGATCTCTCGGAGGGGGCCAGGGGATGAGGCCGGCCGCGATCGCGCTCTCCTGCGCAGTGGGACTCGTCTCGCTCGCGCCCCAGGCCTGGGCCTCGGAGACCGTCGTGCTGGAGCGCCTCCAGCGGATCGCGCGTGGGCAGTGGCTTCCCGCTCCCCCTGGCAGCAGCCGCGTGCCCTACGGGGCCGAGATTCGCGCGGCCGCCCAGCGCCACGGACTCCCGTCATCGTTGCTCGCGGCCGTCGTGCGCGCGGAGAGCGGCTTCGATCCGCGCGCGGTGTCACACGCGGGCGCCCAGGGGCTGGGCCAGCTCATGCCGGCCACCGCGCGCGAGCTCGAGGTCGCCGATCCCTTCGATCCCGTCCAGAACCTCGACGGTACGGCGCGCTACCTCGCCGCGCAGGTGGAGACCTTCGCGCGCCCCGGCTTGGCGCTGGCGGCTTATCACGCGGGCCCCGAGCGAGCCAGCGCGGGGCTGGGGTCCGTGCCGCGCCGCCCGCGCGCTTACATCGCGCGCGTGCTGCGCTACGAGCGGCAGTACCGCGAGCGCGGCCTGCCGTGACTGGCGGGGAGCAGGAGACTCGGGTGGGGAGCAGGAAACCAGGAGGAACCATGCGGAAGAGAACACTATCCGGCGTCGCCGCCCTCGTGCTGGCGGGCACCGCCGCCGTCGCACAGGCTGCGAGCGGCGTGCCGTTCGACGAGGAGACGCTGGACCAGATCGGCAGCCTGAACCGGGCGATCAGCGAGCACTACGAGGAGCTGGAGGCCTCCTCCACCGACATCGAGGCTCGCAGAGCCGGAATCGCCGCCCGTATGAGCGTGATCGAGAAGGAGCTCGCCGCCATCGAGAGCGAGCGCAGCGCGCTTCCTCCCGAGCAACGCGAGATCGGCTCACCCGCTGCCCGGATCCTGGAGGAGCATCGCATCGAGGTGAAGTCTCGCTACCTCGAGGCGCTGGCGGAGAAGCACGCGACCGACCTCCAGGCGATCCGCTCGTTCGACGTCCACGGCAGCGCCATCCTCAAGAACCTGGAGAAGCTGGCGCTGGCGCTGGAGCGTTCGGGTCGCGTCGAGCGGGGCGAGCGCGACACCGAAACCCGGGCGGCCTTCCGATCGCTCCAGCAAGGGACCGGCATAGCGCTGGCCGTGCTCGAGAAGTGGGGGACCCTCACGCGGGACGACCCGCGCTTCCGCGCGCTCTGGGCGACCTCGCGCGTGCTCAATCGCAACCTCGAGCGGGCGAACGCCTCCGCCGGGATCCTTCTCACGATCGATCTCGTGCGCGAACGCACGTTCGTGGTTCGATCCCTGATCGACCAGGCGCGCGCGCTGCGCGCCGCCCTCGACAACCAGGGCTTGCTCCTTCAGGTCGCCGCGCAGAACCAGATGCTCAGGCTGCACTTCGCGCGACTCGGCGCGATCAGCGGCCTGGAGCTCCCCGACCTCGACATCGATGCCTCTACGCGGCGCATCCTCGAGGACATCGAGGAGGATGCGTTCGCGAGCTCGAGCGAATCCGAGGATCCGCTGGCGGGCTTCGACGACTGCGTGCAGTGGGGAGATTGTCGGTGACCGCGGGGGGGAGAGGAGAAGATGTCGTGAGCAGGGTATTGGTCCTGGCCTTTTGCGGCGTCCTGGCGCTCGGCGCGCCGGCGGCCCGAGCAGACACCGTATCGTGTAATGGAAAGCGCGGCTGGCAGCGTGCGGTCGTCCTGGATTCCGTGCACCGCTGGTTCGCGCAGGAGCCGCGGCCGGATGCGCTGCTGGAGCTGGTGCAGGCGGAGCACGGTATCGTGGCGTGCTCGTCGAGTCCCTTCCCGCCCATGCGTCTGCACACGACGATGCTGCCCCACGGGCTCGAGCTCGATCACTTCGGCGCGCTCCTGCTCGCGAACGAGCTGGAGTGGGCGGGCTTGATCGCGCGCCCGGAGGAGGGACTCGCCGGCAGGTACTTCCGTGTGCGACGCCCCGGCGCCGGCGAGCGGGCGCGGACGGAACGACCTTGAGCGCGGGGGCGACGTCCCCGGGTCGGCCGTGGCTCGGGCCCATGCTCCGCTCGCTGGCGCTGGGTGCGGCGATCGGGGGCGTCGCGGTCATCGCGATCCCCCTCGTTCCCGACCTCCCGGGACTGAGCGAGCTCACACGCCTGGCCGAGCTCTGTGCGCGCCTGGGGAACGCGCTCAACGCGAGCGTCGGTCCGGTCTGGCTCCCGATGTCCCTCGTCGCGCTGCGCGTGGGCTGGCTGGCGGGCCGCGCCCTGCGCAGCAGGAGGGGGCGGCATTCGGCCGCACCGGTGGGCCCGGAGCTCGGTCAGCTCGCGCCGCTCTTCGCCGTGCTCGGCCTGTGCGGTACGGTCTGGGGGCTCGGCACTGCCTTCGACGCGCTGGGGGACGGGGAG
This sequence comes from Deltaproteobacteria bacterium, assembly GCA_030624945.1. Lineage (GTDB taxonomy): Bacteria > Myxococcota_A > UBA9160 > SZUA-336 > SZUA-336 > JAUXJB01. The sequence continues at coordinate 6,765 of JAUXJB010000032.1, forward strand.
TTCCTCTCGCGCGTGCCCAGCTTGCTCGCGGGTCTCGGGGCGGCGATGACCTCGACGCTGCTCGGACTGGGCCTGCAGATCTCCACGCTGCTCGTCGCGGCGTTCAATCCCGTCTGGTCCCAGGCGCGGGTCGAGAGCGCTACCGACGACGTGTGCTTTGCCCTCGACGGGCGCGAGCTGGGTGCGGGCGCTGCGGGGCTCGACGAGCTGGTCCGCACCCTTCGGGCCCGGCAGCCCGAGGCCCTGCGCGTCGAGTTCGCGCGGGGAGTGTCGGAAGCGTGGCGTACCAGGATCCACGACACGCTGTGGCGGCGCCTCGACAGCGCGATCCCCATCCGAGAGATCTCGGGCTGATGCGGCGCGGGCATCCGGGCACGGGGCTCGAGGGTGCGCCCGACATCATGCTGCTCACGATGGCGGCGCTCATGGTCGCCATCGTGTGGTTGGTCTCGCACGTCCACGAGACCACGCTCCCGCCCATAGATCTCCCGACCAGCGCTGCCAGCGGACTCGGGAACGCCGATGCTGCCGCGCTGAACGTGACGTTGCGTCCGGGACCGGGGGGAGCCCTGGAGGTCTGGCTCGAGGATCGCCGCGTCACGGGCGGTCTGCCGAGCCTCGAGACCGCACTGGCGGATGCCGGTGCCAGCGCCGTAACCCTTCGCGCCGACGCCGACACGCGCTGGGCAGACGGTCTCGCGGCGATGGGTGCGGCCGGGCGTCTCGGTCTCGCGGTATCGGTCGCCGCGACCCCCTGAGTGCGAGCGGGCCGGGTCAGGCCGTGGCGCCCGAGCTCCGTGCGAGGCTCCGCGGGGGCGCCTCGCCGTCTGCGGCCTCGCAGCGGTCCCAGAAGCGGGCCGCGTCCTGGAAGCGCCAGGCTTCCGTTTTGCAATGCGTGCCGAGCACCATGGTCGAGTGTCTCTCGGCGTCGAAGCGGGGCCAGTCGGGTAGGCCCGCGTGTCCGGGGTCGCCGTTTCGGGCGAAGGCCAGCCAGGCCTCCTGCATCCGATCGGAGAGATCGCGCGCGCCCTTCATGATCCCGAGAGTCGCGCGCAGGAAGGGATCGCGCAGCGTGCCGAACACGAACGGGACCTCGAGGCCGTGACAGGCTCCCAGCCGATCGGCGAGCAGCGGCGGCGTCCATGTGAACAGATATGTGTAGGAGCGGCCTCCGCTCCGGGCGTGGCGCTCGGCCAGACGCGTCGCGGGCCAGTGGAAGATGCGATCGGACTGGAAAGCGATCCAGCGTTCGCCCGGCGACCTGTGACCGATGCGAGGGTTGTCGGATCCGTAGAGCTCGAGGGCCAGCTCCGCGAGCGGCGTGCCGTCGAAGTCCTTGCCCGGAAGCACCGCCGCCAGTCGGCGACGCAGCGTCTCCTCTTCGATCCGCAGGGCTTTGCGATCGCCGAGCGTGAACAGCTTGAACTCGTCCTGGTTGGTCCCCAGCAGCAGCGAGACGGACTGCGAGAGCCCCGCCTCGATCGCGCGCAGGGGCGCGTCGGGCAGTGTCTCGCCGTCGATACTCGGCTGCAAAACGAGCTGGCGACCCCGCAGGAGCGGAACCATGATCGCTCGCTGCGCCTCCAGGATGTCGCGCAGCGGGGCCGCCCGGAGCGCAGTGAGGTCTCGTGCGGAGGGTCCCAGCTCCCGCAAGAAGAGCTCGGCGACCTCGCTCGCCTCTTCCGCCGACGAGACGTTGTCCGCGGCGCCGCTCTGCGCGATCGCCCGTCGGAAGAGCCCTCGCGCGCGTGGGGTCCCGAGCAGCGTGCCGACGCTCATGGCGCCCGCCGACTCGCCGAAGATCGTCACGTTCTCCGGATCGCCGCCGAACGCCTCGATGTTGTCGCGTACCCACTCCAGAGCCGCGATCTGATCCAGCAGGCCCAGGTTCGATGGGACGTCCTGCCCGTCGATGAGGGTCTTCAGGTTGAGGTAGCCGAGTGCTCCCAGGCGGTAGTTCAGGGTCACCACCACCACGTCGCCGCGTCTCGCCAGTCGCTCGCCCGAGTAGAGGTTGGTGGAGCCCGATCCCATCACGAACGCGCCGCCGTGAAGCCAGACCAGCACGGGACGCCTGCGGCCGTCGGTGGCGGGCGTCCACACGTTCAGGTACAGGCAGTCCTCGCTCTGCGCGCTCCTACCCACCGCGATCATCTGCAGCGCCACGATCGGCAGCGGCATTGACTGTGGCGCGGCACTGGCAAAGCGGTTCGCCGGTCGCACGCCCTGCCACGGCTCGGGGGGCAGCGGGGGCCGGAAGCGCAGCTCGCCCAGCGGGGGCCGTGCGAACGGCACACCCCGGAAGGTCACCAGGCCTCGTGACGCGCGGCCTGCAAGCCTGCCGGACCGCGTCGGTACCGTTGGCCCGGACACCACTCGCCCGCGCTAGAGAGCCTGCGCCCTGGCCGCTGCCGGTCGCGCCAGGCACTCGCCGAGCCAGCGCTGCACCTCGGGTACCGCCGAGAGGTCCACCCCGCCCAGTAGCGTCCAGGACAGCACGGACGCGACGTTCAGGTCGGCCACGCTGAAGTCGTCGCCCAGGAGGTTGCGTTTGCCGGCCAGCGCACCGTCGAGCACGGCGAGGCACGGAGCGAGGGCGGTTTCCGCCGCATCTGCCTTCGCGCTGTCGCGCTCCGGCTCGGAGAGACCCCTGCGGTTCATCAGCACCTCGATCAGGGGGGGCTCGATCTCCGTCATCACCCAGAAGCTCCACTGGAGCGCGCGCGCCTGGTCGTCCAGAGACTTCGGCAGCAGCCCGCCGTCGTACTTGCGGGCCAGGTACAGGTTGATCGCCAGCGACTCCCAGAGCACGAGGTCCCCGTCCACGAGCGCGGGAATCTTTCCGTTCGGGTTGATGTTCTCCAGGTAATTGCGCGTCTTTGCGTCGGTCCGGGAGCCCGTATTCTCGTGTTCGTATTCGATCCCGAGCTCCTCCAGCATCCAGAGCGAGCGGAAGGCGCGGGACTGGGCGGTTCCGTAGAGCTTCATCTTCTGTCTCCTCGTACCCGTTAGCTTAACCGCACCGGGATCCGCGTGCAGGGCGCTCCGCGGATGCCCCTCTCCGCGGGTTACCCTGGTGGCATGCCGCAGACGATCTACCTCGTCCGACACGGGGAGACCGTGTGGAACCGCGAGGGCCGGGTACAGGGGCATCTCGACTCGCCGCTCACCACGCGGGGGCTTGCGCAGGCGCGTCGCGCCGGGGACACCCTGCGCGAGCTGATCGATGATCCCCGGGAGTACACGCTCCTGCACAGCCCGCTGGGACGGGCGCGTCAGACGGCTGCGATCGTCGCGGAGATCCTCGGCTGGGGTACCGGGGCCTGCCGCCAGGACCCGGGGCTCCGCGAGATGAGCTGGGGGGAATGGGAGGGGCTCACCACCGAGGAGATCGCGCGGGACGAGCCTGCGCGCTGGGCGGAGAGGACACGGGCCAAGTGGACCTTTGCGCCGCCAGCCGGCGAGAGCTACGCGATGCTGGCGCGGCGCGCTCGCCTCTGGCTCGATAGCGTCGCCACCGAGGCACACCTCGTGGCCGTGGCACACAGCGGCTTCGGCAGGATCCTGCGCGGGATCTACGTCGGTCTCACCCCGGAACAGACGCTCGCACTCGACGGTCCGCACGACGCGGTCTTCCGACTCGCGCGCGGAAGCGTCGCGCGTTTCGATACCGAATCCGAGACCTCCCGGGCCGTCGAATCGCCCGGGTGATATCTTCCCCCGCATCCCGAGCGCAATGATCAAGCACGTCGCCGACCGAGTTTGGGCCTTCGATGCGGAGTGGATCCCCGATCCGCTCGCGGGTCGTCTGCTCTACGAGATTCCCGACTCGGTCACGGATCCCGAGGAGATCATGCGGGTCATGTGGGAGCGGGGCGGTGCGACCGAAGAGGATCCGACGCCGTTCTTGAAGCTGGCGGTGAGCCGCGTCGTGTCGATCGCGGCTGTCGAGCGGCGCGTCACCAACGGCGCGATCGGTCTGCATCTGATGTCCCTCCCGCACGATCCCGACGACCCCGAGCAGACCCGGGAGTCTGCGATCGTCGGCAGCTTTCTCGACGCGGTCGGCGAGCGCCGGCCTCAGCTCGTCGGCTTCAACTCCGTCGACTCCGACCTCAAGCTCCTGGTACAGCGGGGCACGATCCTGGGCCTGCGCTCCGCGGCCTTCTGCGAGCGACCGGAGAAGCCCTGGGAGGGGATCGATTACTTCGCTCGGGGCAGCGAGTACAACGTGGACCTGAAGCAGATCCTGGGAGGCTTCGGAAGGGCCACGCCATCGCTGCACGAGATGGCGACGCAGTCGGGCATCCCGGGCAAGCTGGACGTCGACGGCAATCAGGTGGCGCACCTCTGGCTCGCTGGCAACCTGCGAAAGATCGTCCAGTACAACGAGTTCGATGCGCTCACGACCTACCTGTTGTGGCTGCGCCTCGCGCACTTCGCGGGCCACTTCAGCAGCGAGGAATACGCTGCCGAGCAGGATCGCCTGCGCGAGGTTCTCGTCACGGAGAGCAAGGGCGGGAAGCCCCACCTCGAACCCTATCTCGAGGAGTGGCAGCGTCTGCAGGGGATCATTCGCGAGCGGCGGGTGTGAACCCCGCGAGAGCTGCCGGCCT
>JAUXJB010000035.1 GCA_030624945.1 Deltaproteobacteria bacterium
ACGGGATAACCGCTGAATGCATCTAAGCGGGAAGCCCACCTCGAGATGAGATCTCCCTCAGACTTCGGTCTGCTGAAGACCCCTACGAGACCAGGAGGTTGATAGGCCGGGTGTGGAAGCGCAGCAATGCGTGGAGCTAACCGGTACTAATCGGTCGTGAGGCTTGACCCTCATCGTTCGTCTTTAGGCGAACTCAGCGCGACGCACACGAGTTCCGCGATTCGGTCCGGGAGAGTCGGAGACTCTCCGGCTCTCCCGGCAACAGTTTTCCCACCGTCTATAGAGTGGGGGCCACACCCGATCCCATCCCGAACTCGGAAGTTAAGACCCACTTCGGCGATGGTACTGCCAGGTCTCCTGGTGGGAGAGTAGCGCGACGGTGGGTTTCTCAGTCAGGGCCCCGTTCGGCAAATGCCGGACGGGGCCCTCGTCGTTTCGTTCGAGCGCCTCAGTCGGTTCGCTGGGCGCAGGGCGGGCGTCCGTTCAGCATGCCCGCGATCGTGCGGCTGCGCCTGTGGCGGGCCGTTCGCAGCCAGAGGAGACCGCTGGCTAGCAGCACCGCCGCAATCCACGCGCCGTCCAGCGCTGCCCAAGCCGACATCTCGTGTCCCTCCCGTCCGTGCGTGGTTCTCATCGGACGCGACAGCGGGGACTTGAGGGCTTTCTTGCGCGCGACCGAACCCCCGGCTCCCTCCACTCCCAGAGCGCCTCCGGCTCAAGTCGGAAGCTCGCGCCTCCGAACGTCCCAGTGAGGTCGAATCGGCCCCGCTGGGCTGACTTGGAGGAAGCTGTGCACGCGAGAGTTCCCGCTGTTGTTCTCGGGGTGGTCGTCCTGGCGTTCGCCGCGCTCGTCACTACCGGCTGCGCACCGAGCAGCTGGGATGGAGCGCGCCGCCGAGACACGGTCGCCGACTACTATCGCTTCCTGCGCGACAACCCCGGATCGCGTTTCGCGGAGCGGGCTCGCGAGCGAATCGCGTATCTGCGGGTGATGTCGCATCAATCCGTCGAATCGTACGAGGCGTTCAAGGCGGACTTCCCGGACAGCAAGCTGCTCGAGGAGCTCCGGGCTGCGCTGGAGCCGCTCTACCTCGACCGCGCTCGACAGGAGTACAGCTCGCGAGCCTACAGGCAGTTTCTCGAGGACTATCCGTATGGAACTCTCTACTCGAAGGCCGAGGGAAACCTGATCTACCTCGAGATCGTGAGCAAGGACCCGACCGCGGCGACGCTGCAGGCATTCGTGGAGCAGTACCCGGAGAGCGACTACGTGTCCGAGGCGCAGCACACACTGGACCTGTTTCGGTCTCGCAGCAAGACGCAGATTGAGCACATGGGCATCCGCGTGGAGGTCGCACCGAACGTCGCTCAGCCGAATCGCGTGCGCCGCGGCTTCGCCGCACTCGTCGCCCAGCACTACCGGGAGATCGGAGTGGAGGTCAGCCTCATCCTGCCAGGTGGCGGCATGACCGAGAGCATGGATGCCTGGATGCGGATCGAATACGAGGAGGCTGCCGCCGCGGGTGTCTTCGGGGACCGCACCCTGCGCTCCCGCTGCAGGGTCCGCCTCTACCACCGGGACGACGAGGAGCCCGTGTGGGACCGGACGTTCGACGCGCCCGCAGATCACCAGATCAGGGGCGCGTACGGCCGCGACAAGACGGTCTTCGGAAACTCCAGCTACAGCTTCTGGAATGACTTCTTCGTCCCCATCTCGACCTGGGCCACCTCGCGCAGCCGGGCGCGGCGGGTGGACTTCCTCGACGAGGTCTCGGCGATCGATGTCAAGGGCAACCGGGCTGCCCTCCTCTACCTGCGTGGCGGCATCGATCTTCTCGATATCACGAGCCCCATGCAGCCGGAGGTGGTGCAGCGCTACCGGCGCGAGCACGATCTGTCCAAGTGGACGGGCATCAAGCTGATCGATGCCACCACGTTTCTCGCCTACGGGCCCGACGGCTTGGAGCTGATCGAGTTCACCCCGCTCGAAGCGCGGCGCCTGGGTCGCTGGGAGCTACACGAGGTGGGAGCCGTGCGGGCCGCAGCGGTCTACGACCAGACGCTGCTTTTCGCCAGTAGCCTGGGCGTGTACGCGATCCGCCTGGAGCACAGGCCGCTCGTCCCGCATCGCCTGCTCGAGGGCGAGTACGTGGGGTTGGAGCTCGCCAAGCCCTTCATCTTCCTGGTGCGGCCCAACCGCGTGGAGGTCAGCTCGCCAAAGCATCTGGTACGGCATCTGAGTGGCTCGCGGCTACACCTCGGTAAGCTCTTCGGGGCGCGCAAGGCACGGCTCTACGGGAGCTCGCTCTTCGTCTTTGGCAAGGAGGCGGTTACGGAGGTCAGCGTCGCGAACCCCGCACGTCCCACCATCATCGGCAAGCTGGAGCGAGCGAAGTTCGGCACCCTGAACGACATGGGAGCCTCCGCGGGGAATCTCTACCTGCTCGGTTCGCGCGGGCTTCAGGTTGCGGGGCCGAGTGGGAGCGGGATCTCGGACGCCATCCAGGTCGAGGCCGATCGTAGTCTCGCCCGCGTGGGGCGCTTCGCCTTCCTGGTCGGGGAACGCTCCCTCGAGGTGATCGACCTCGGGCCCTATTACGCGAGCGTCCCGGCGAGCGCGCGCTAAGAGAGAAGCTTCAAGCGTTCGAAGTAGTCGGGGAACGTCTTTGAGACGCACTCCGGATCCTCGAGCACAATTCCTTCCGCGGAGAGACCCGCAACGGCAAAGCTCATCGCGATGCGGTGATCCCCATAGGTTGCGATGCGAGCGGGACGGACATCGTCGGGCGGCTCAATGAGCAGATCGGTGTCGGTCGTCTCGACACTGGCACCGAGCTTCTCCAGCTCGCATTTGAGAGCCGCCATCCGATCCGTCTCCTTGAGCCGCAGGTTCCAGACGTTGCGAATTGCCGTGGGGCCCTGCGCGAGGCAGGCGACGACGGCGAGTGTCAGGGCGCTGTCGGGTAGGGCGTTCAGATCGACGTCAACTCCGTGCAAATAGCGGGGGCCGCGTACGGAGATCGAATCGACGGCACGGTCGACGCGGCACCCCATTCGCTCCAATACCTCGACGAAGCGCACATCGGCTTGCGTCGAGGCTGCCGTGATGCCCTCCACCTTGACGCGGCCGCCCGTGACCGCCGCCGCCGCGAAGAAGTAGGTGGCCGCCGTGGCGTCCGGCTCGATGCGGTATGTCCGGGGTCGATAGCTCTGGCCCGCCGCGATCCAGAACGTGTCGTCGCTCGGCGTTTCGATCGAGATGCCGAACGCGCTCATCGTGTCGAGTGTCATGTCGACATAAGGGCGCGAGGTGATGGCCTTCGAGGTGGCCTTGACACCGTTCTCTGTCATGGGCGCCACCATCAGCAGCGCCGAGAGGAACTGGCTCGACTGCCTCGAGTCGACCGAGACCTCGCCCCCGGGAAGCGTCCCCCCCTGAACCGTGACCGGCGGGCAGCCCGCCACCGTGCGAACATTCGCGCCGATCTGTCCCAGCGCATCCGCCAGGGGCCGGATCGGCCGTTCGCGCATCCGCACCGAGCCATCCAGAACGACCCGGCCCGGCACCAGGGTCGCCAGCGCCGTGAGGAAACGCATGGTCGTCCCCGACGCCCCGCAGTCGAGCGGATGGAGGGGAATCGCGAACTTCCCGCCGACGCCTCGCACCAGCAAGTCGGGTCCGCGCTCCTCCGTTTCGACCCCCAGGCGGCCCAGGGCCTCGATCATGACCCGGGTGTCGTCGGACTCGAGCCGGCCCACGAGCAGGCTGTCTCCGGGGGCGAGTGCCGCACAGATGAGAGCTCTGTTGGTGAAGCTCTTCGAGCCCGGCACCGAAACGGTTGCATCCGGCGCCGCAATCGTCTGAAGCGCGAGTTCCGACATCGGCGGCGGAGGGTAGCACAGCGTCTAACCTGTTGAAACACAACGGCAATCGACCGGAGCACCGCCAGCGGCCCGCGTTTGACACCAGCGGTCGACACGATACCTTGGCGACGATCCCCCCCTCGGGGTGCCCCGCTGGCGCCCCTGCGCTCTGTGAAGGGTTGTTCTGCGATGCCGAGATACCGCCTGCTGACACCGGGGCCCGTGGCTGTTCCCGAGCGAGTGCGCCTCGCGATGGCGCAGACCCTCGTCCACCATCGCGCGCCCGATTTCGAGCCGGTCTTCGAGGAGATCCGGGCAAACCTGAAGCGGGTGTTCCAGACCGAGCAGGAGGTCCTGGTACTGGCCTCTTCCGGAACCGGAGCGATGGAGGCGGCCGTCGCCAACACCCTCAGTCCTGGCGATCTGGCAGTGGTCGTGCGAGGCGGCAAATTCGGAGAGCGCTGGTCCGAGCTATGCGAGAGCTTTGGCGTGGAGGCCCTGAACGTCGACGTCGAGTACGGGAGCGCAGTGACTCCGGATGCAGTGCGGTCCGCCTTCGAGCGCGCCCCGGAGGCGCGGGCGCTGCTCGTGCAGGCCTCCGAGACCTCCACGGGCGTGTACCATCCCGTAGAGCAGCTCGCGGAGATCGCGCACGAGGCTCCGGACCGGCTGATCATCGTGGACGGCATCAGCGCAATCGGGGTCCACGACATCCCCACGGATGCCTGGGGGCTCGACGTGGTGGTCTCGGGTAGCCAGAAGTCCTGGCTCCTGCCGCCCGGGTTGGCCTTCGTGACTCTCTCCGAACGAGCTCTGCAGGCCGTGCGCACGTCCACGAACGCCCGCTACTACTTCGACCTGCGCTCGGAGATCGACGTCCAGCCCGAGAACCAGACCGCCTTCACGCCCGCCATCTCGCTCCTCGCGGGCCTCCGCGAGGCGCTGCAGATCATGCTGGGAGACGGCCTCGCTGCGCTGTTCGCTCGGCACGAGGCGCTGGCCCGCGCAACGCGTGCCGCCATGGAGGCGCTCGGACTCGAGCTGCTCGCCCCCGATTCGCCCTCGTTTGCCTGCACAGCCGTACGCGTGCCCGATGGTGTCGACGGCAGGGCGCTCGTCAAGCACGTGCGCGACAGGTACGACATGACGCTGGCGGGGGGGCAGGGCTCGCTCGCCGGCCAGATCTTTCGCATTGGCCACATGGGAGATCTCGACGGCTTCGACATCCTGTCGGCGATCGCGGCAGTGGAGATGGCGCTCGCCGACCTCGGATTCCCCGTGAAGCTCGGAGAGGGCACGCGCGCGGCGACCGAGATTTTCCGCGAATTCTACGGCGAGAGGGGTTAGGACGTGTTCCGCGTACTGGTCTCGGACAAGCTTTCCGACGAGGGACTCGCCGTGCTCGAAGCCGAGGAGGGTATTCAGGTCGATCACAAGCCGGGGATCGACCTCGCTGAGCTGCGCAAGATCATCCCCGAGTACGACGGTCTCATCGTGCGCAGCGGCACCAAGGTGACGGCCGACTTGCTCGAGGCGGCAGAGAAGCTTCGCGTGGTCGGTCGCGCCGGTATCGGTGTAGACAATATCGACCTGGGTGTGGCAACCGCCCGCGGCATCATCGTGATGAACAGCCCGGAGGGAAACGCCATCACGACAGCCGAGCATGCGATCGCGCTCATGACCTCGCTCGCGCGCCGGATCCCCCAGGCGACGGCCAGCATCCGGTCGGGCGAGTGGGACAGGGCGAAGTTCTCCGGCAAGGAGCTGTTCAACCAGGTGCTGGGCGTGATCGGGCTCGGTACCGTGGGATCGATTGTGGCCGATCGCGCGCGCGGCTTGCGCATGCGCGTGATCGCCGTCGATCCCCTCGTAACCGACGAGCGGGCGCAGCGGCTCGGCGTCGAGCTCGTGAGCCTCGACGAGCTCTACCGGCGGGCCGATATCGTCTCGATCCATGTTCCGCTGACCAAAGACAACGCGGGGATGGTCGACGCCGAGGCGTTTTCCAGGATGAAGGACGGCGTTCTCCTCGTGAACGCTGCTCGCGGCGGTATCGTCTCCGAGTCGGCCCTGGTCGAAGCTCTCGAGAGCGGCAAGGTCGCGGGGGCCGCGCTCGACGTGTTCGAGTCGGAGCCCCCGCATAGCGATAATCCGCTGCTGCAGCGCGACGACGTCGTCCTGACTCCGCATCTCGGCTCCGCGACCACGCAGGCCCAGGTCAACGTGGCGATCGACATCGCCACCCAGGTGCGCGACTACTTCAAGACCGGGGTCGTGCGCAACGCCGTAAATCTCCCCTCGGTGTCCGCGGAGGAGCTGGAGGAGCTGGGTCCGTTCATCTCGCTCGGCGAGAAGCTCGGGTCCTTCCAAGGCCAGGTCTGCAGCGGAGGCATCGACGAGATCGAGGTCGAGTACGCCGGTCAGATCGCCGAGCTCAACGTGCAGGCGGTCACGATCGCGGTGCTCAAGGGCTTCCTCACTCCGTGGGTCGGGGACAGGGTGAACTTCGTCAACGCACCCCACATCGCCCAGGAGCATGGCGTGCGGGTGGTGGAATCGAAGGCGGCGATTCCGGAGGATTTCGTGAGCCTGCTCACCGTGCGCGTGCGCACGAAGCTCCGCGAGCACCTCGTCAGCGGGACGATCTTCGGACGGACACAGCCCAGGATCGTACGGGTGGATGACTTCCGCTTCGAGGCGATCCCCGAGGGTCCGACCTTCCTCGTCCGGAACATCGATCGACCCGGCGTGGTGGGCCGGCTCGGCACGTTGCTCGGTGACGCCGGTATCAACATCAAGCGCATGCAGCTCGGTCTTCACCTCGAGACCGGGCAGGCACTGCAGCTGCTCAGCGTCGATCCCGTACCGCCCGAGGAGGTCGTCGAAGCCGTCCGCGGTCTCGAGGGAGTCGAGAGCGCGCAGCTGATCGACCTGGGCGAGCCGGTAACCTGAGCCATGCCGAACGTCGTATGTGTCGGGGCCCAGTGGGGCGATGAGGGCAAAGGTAAGGTCGTCGACAGCCTGAGCGCCCGGGCGGATGTGGTCGTGCGCTTCCAGGGCGGACCCAACGCGGGGCACACGCTCGTGGTGGACGGCGAGACGACGATTCTCCACCTGATCCCCTCGGGGATTCTCGTTCCGAGGACCCTGAACCTGATCGGCCCCGGCGTCGTCGTCGATCCCGAGGTGCTGTTCACCGAGCTGGCTGGGCTTCGCTCCCAGGGTCTCGAGATCTCGCGCGAGCGCCTGCGCGTCTCGGACCGCGCGCACGTGATCTTCCCCGTGCACAGCGCGCTCGACAAGGCGCGCGAGGAGATCCGGTCCATCGCGATCGGAACGACCGGGCGCGGCATCGGACCGGCCTACGAGAGCCGCGTTGCCCGCACGGGAATTCGCGTTCACGACCTCTTGGAACCCGATACCCTCGCCGAGCGCGTGCGGGTCGCCCTGACGGAGCGGAACTTCCTGTTGGAGAAGCTCTACGGCTGGCCTCCCGCCGACGAGGGCGAGATGGCCGAGCGGGCCTACGCATGGGGTGAGCAGCTCGCGCCCTACGTCGACGACACGGGGGTCACGCTCGACCGGGCGCTGCGCGCGGGCAAGTCGGTCCTGCTCGAGGGGGCCCAGGGGACCCTGCTCGACATCGACCACGGGACGTACCCCTATGTCACCTCATCGACCACGCTCGCCGGCGGAGCCTGTGCGGGCGCGGGTATCGGGCCCACCCGACTCGACTACGTCCTCGGCATTTCCAAGGCGTATACGACGCGCGTAGGGGGCGGGCCCTTCCCGACGGAGGACACCGGGCCCGCGGGTCAGCACCTGGGGACGGTCGGTCGCGAGTTTGGTGCCACGACCGGGCGCAAGCGGCGCTGCGGCTGGCTCGATCTCGTCGTTCTGCGCCACGCGGTCCGGGTGAACGGGCTGACGGGTCTGGCGCTCACCAACCTCGATGTGCTGACCGGCCTCTCCGAGGTAAAGGTCTGCATCGGCTATCGCGTGCAGGGCAAGCAGCTCCAGGATTTCCCGGCCAGCATCGGGCTCCTCGAACGCTGCGAACCCGTGTACCGCACGTTCCGGGGCTGGGCCGAGTCGATCGAGGAAGCTCGCTCGATGGACGATCTGCCCCAGGCGGCGCGCGACTACATCCGCTGGATCGAGGACGCCGTCGAGATTCCCGTGGATCTGCTCGGCGTGGGCCCGGACCGGGACGCCCTGATCGAGCGCGCGAACCCCTTTGACATGGTGCGGCCGCCGCGGCGCTTCTGAGCCCGGAACAGGACACTAGCGGCGGCGTCCACCCGGACGGCCGCCACCCCCCGCATGCTCCCTCACGAGTATACCGACCGGTGGGCTCGCCCCGGTCCCGCGATCTGGGTACCTTCGACCTGCGGCCTTAGCTCAGTGGTAGAGCAGCGGGCTTTTAACCCGTCGGTCGTCGGTTCGACCCCGACAGGCCGCACCACGCAAGCTCATGGAATCGCTAGTCGAGTGTCGCGGGCTCGGACTCCCCCACGATGGTCGCGATCTTCCAGCCGTCGTCCAGCTTCAACATCAGGTAGGCCGCGCGGATGTTCTCCGTGGCGCGGCCGTCCGGGCCGACTCGCTGATAGCTCAGCTGATTGACGGCGGCCTTCGAGAGCAGGGGGATGATCCTCATGTCGAGAGTTGCGCCCCTCGCGGCGCCCGCCTCTCGGGCCTCCTGGACCCAACTCTGGCACTTCTTCAGACAGGTCTCCCGGTCGGGAATCGCGATCCAGTTGACGCCGTCCCAGATGCAGGCGGGGAAGGTGAACTGCTCGGCGTAGGCCTCCGCATCCCCCTTCTCGAACGCAGCGAGGTAGGCGTGCAGTCGGGCCTCGATGGCCTTCTGGTCCTCGGAGCTGATCAGCACGGGCGGGTCCTCCTAGCGCTGACGATCTTATCGAATCGGGACCAGAGGGGGGTGCGATCGGGGTAGACTACGCACGGGCATATTGGCGGTGCGTTGGGACCCGGCTTCTGCGTTCGCTGCGGTCCTCGGGGAGGGGCAGGATGGCACAGGTCAACACCGTGCTCGGGCCGGTCGCTGCTGCGAGCCTGGGCCAGACACTGATGCACGAGCACATCTTCGTTCTGAGCCCGGAGATCGAGAAGTGGCCCACCGGCGAGGGCCTCGAGAGTTCCGAGGAATGGGATGAAGAGCGGCGGATGGCCCAGGCGATCGAGAAGCTGCGCGATCTGAGGGACCACGGCATCGGCACCCTCGTAGATCTCACGGTGATCGGGCTGGGTCGAGACACGAAGCGCATCCTGCGGGTGGCCCGGGCCGTGCCGGAGATCAACGTCGTGGTGGCCACGGGCCTGTACACCTACAACGAGCTCCCCTTCTACTTTAGATTCCGCGGCCCCGGCACATTGCTGGGCGGGCCGGAGCGGATGACCGAGATGTGGGTTCGGGACATCGAGAAGGGGATTGGCAACACGGGTGTCAAGCCCGGGCTGCTCAAGTGCGCTACGGACCTCGAGGGCCTGACTCCGGGCGTGGAGCGCGTCTTGCGGACCGTCGCCCAGGCGCACCGCCGAACCGGCATCCCCATCACGACCCACACGCCGATTCCACCCGAGCCCTGGGGTCTGGAGCAGCAGCGGATCTTTCGCGAGGAGGGTGTCGACCTCACCCAGGTCGTGATCGGGCACACCGGAGGGACCTCGGATCTCGACTACGCGCAGCGGCTGATGGACAACGGGTCGTTCATCGGAATGGACCGCTTCGGGATGACGACATTCAGCTTCGAGGAGACCGTCGGCTTCGTCGCAGGACTGTGCGAACGCGGATACGCCGGACAGATGGTGCTGAGCCACGACGCCCAGTGCTACGGCGATTGGTTCGATCCGTCGATGCTGGAGTCCCTGCCCGACTGGCGCTGGACCCACATCTCGGAGGATGTCCTGCCCGCGCTCCGCAAGGCGGGCGTGAGCGAAGAGCAGATCCTCCAGATGATGGTGGAGAACCCCGCGAAGTGCCTGAGCCCTTGCGATCCCTACTGACAACGTTGGTCCCGAGCGTAGGCGTTGCGAGGGCTGGCTCTTTGATAGACTCGGGAGCGGAAACCCCGTCACATCGGTGAGGTCGAGCTGATGATCGAGACGCACAGAACTTTCTGCCGCTTCTGTCACGCCCTCTGCGGCATCGAGGCGGATGTCGAGGACAACAAGCTGATCGCCGTGCGCGGGGACCGGGAGAACGTCATCTCGCTGGGCTACACCTGCGTGAAGGGGCGCGAGCTGCCGGACCAGCACAACCACCCCGACCGCCTGCGCAGCACCGTGAAGCGGATGTCGGACGGAACCTTCCGGGAGATCCCCAGTGAACTGGCGCTGGACGAGATCGCCGGGAAGCTGCAGGAGATCATCGATCGCGACGGCCCGCGGGCCGTGGCCTTGTACGCCGGAACTCATGGGTTGTTCAGCTCCGCGGCATCCCTGAACATCTCCTGGATCCGCGCCATCGACTCACCCAACTACTTCACGCCCAATACCATCGACCAGCCCTCGCAAGCCACCGCCTGGGCGCGGCACGGTTCCTGGGACGCTGGTGTGAATCGCTTCCAGGACTCCGACGTGCTGATGTTCGTCGGCAACAATCCCGGCGTGTCGGCCTTCTCGCGCGACGGCGGTCCGCCGTTTGCCAATGGCTTCAGGTCCCATCGGGACGCGAAACGGCGCGGAATGAAGATCATCGCCATCGACCCGCGCCGGACGGAGCTGGCGAGACGCGCCGATATCCACCTCCAGGTGAAGCCAGGGGAGGCCCCC
>JAUXJB010000295.1 GCA_030624945.1 Deltaproteobacteria bacterium
ACCCCCGGAACCTCCAGCTCGGGCGAAGCTCCGAGGATTGCGTCGGCCGAGCGCTGTGGGCGCTTGGAGCAGCCGTCCGATGGGCGCTCGACGAAGGCAGCCGGCTCCTCGCCCGAGAGATGTTCGACCGGGCCATGACCCTCCCCCTCGGATTCGGCCCGCGCGGGTGCGCACTCGGGATTCTGGGGCTGCACGCCTACCTCCAGGCTGAGCCGGAAAGCGCCGCCGCACGCGCCACGATCGAGTCGCTCGGCGACGCGCTGGTGCAGCGATACGAGCAAGAAGCGGGTCCGGAGTGGCGGTGGTTCGAGCCGCGCCTGGTCTACGACAACGCGATGCTCCCGCTGGCGCTGTTCCAGGTCTCGTCGGTCACAGGCGATCGGACGGCGCTGCGCGTCGCCCGCGAGAGCTTGGCGTTCCTCGAGTCCGTCTGCTTCGCGGAGGGACATCTCACGCTGATCGGGAACGCCGGCTGGTACCCTCGTGGAGGTAAGCGGGCAATCGTGGACGAGCAGCCGATCGACGCAGCCGCCTTTGTCCTGGCGTTCCACGCCGCCCACGCTGCCACTGGCGATTCCCGATACCTTGCGCGGATGCGCCAGTCCTTCGCGTGGTTCCTCGGCGCGAACCGTCTCGGACTGTCCCTGTACGACTTCTCGACGGCGGGCTGCCGGGATGGCCTCGAGGCGAGCGGGGTGAACGAGAACCAAGGTGCCGAGAGCACCGTCTCCTTTCTCCTCGCGCTGCTTACGATGCTCGACCTCGCGGGCGCTGGGATCGACGGCGATCAAGCCGAGGCGGGGCATGACGAGCCGCGCGACGTCCTGGCGGGAGAGCTCGGAGCCGGCGCGCCTCGCGCGCGACGCGTCCCGGGGGAGATCGGTCGGTAACCCTTCCCCGGACCCCGCTGCGCGTTCGACCCGCTGCTCGGATCCCCTGAGATCGGCGTAGAGCGCGTGCAACGCCCTTCCCCCAAGGGGGGTACCGCTTCGAAGTGTTCATCCGACGGTTCCGACCTGCCGATAGCGAACGAGTGCAGGTGACCCCCTGCCTCACGAGTCGCCCCCGAGTACACGGCGGGACCGCCATTCTATGAAGCGAATGAAGGCGAAGATGGATCGGCTGTGCGTGACGAGGACGCCGCACCGGCTTCTCCCCGACCCGCAGCGGGTCATCCTCCGGCCCTACCTGCCGGGCGAGGCGGTCATCGCGGAGGGGCGGTCCCGCGTGCGGCTCGTCCTCGACCGCGTCCTCGCGCTCCCGGAAGAGGAGATTCCCGCCGTGTGGGAGGAGGTTCGGGCCGCCTTCTCTTCCCGACACCCCGACCTCGAGAGCGTGCTCGAGGACCATTTCCGACTGGTGTCCCGCCACATCGAGGACCCCGAGCGGCTCTCCCCGGATCGAGAGCGGCTGGTCGGCGCCTACTTCACCCACGAATACTCGATCGAAGGCGCCTCGCTGTGCAATCCGTCGCTCGTTCCGGCGCAGGATCAGTCCGGGCTTCCGGGAGGCGCGCTCCGCTTCATCATGAGCCTGCGGGCGGTCGGGGAGGGGCATCTCTCCTCCATCGAGTTCCGCTCGGGCGTGATCGAGTCGGACGGAAAGATCGTCTTCGACCCCACGACCCCCTTCGTCTCCTCGGGACGGCGCGCTCCCAACCCCTCCTACAGCAAGGATATCTTCGCGCTGAAGCTCGAGGACCTCGGCGTCCAGAATGAGATCTCGC
>JAUXJB010000083.1 GCA_030624945.1 Deltaproteobacteria bacterium
GCTGGTTGAGCTCGATCAGGTTTCCGGCGGGATCGCGAAGAAAGGACTGCCGCGCGCCGCCCGGGAGGGATCGGGGGTCGCTGACCTCGACCCCCATCTCTCGGAGCTGCTCGATGCTTTCGGCGAGGTCTTCGACGGCGAACGCGAAATGCTGGCCCTCTGGCGCGCGGTGGTCCTTGACCTCTATCAGGTGGATCTCCTGGCCACCGGCTCGCAGCCACATCCCGGGAACCCCGAAATCGGGACGGGGGAGCTCCTCTAGGCCCAGGACCTTCGTGTAGAAGCGGCCGACCTCCTGCGTGTCGTGGACGTTGAGCGAAACGTGGTGCACGCCATTCAGCTTCATCGCTTCCTCCTCGCACCGTCCACGATATCACGGGCTCCGAACTTCAGGCCCCCGCCTCCCGCAGGGCTCGCACCGTGCGCAGATCGCGCGCCCCACCGAGCGCGAGAGAGCCGATGTCGCTGCTGACGGTGATCAGGCGATAGCCCGCAGCGATGTGCCGCTCCGCGAGCTCCGCGCTCGCGTGGATTCCGGCCGTGACGCCATGAGCGGCGCACGCCTTGGCGATCGCCTGGCGCGCCGCTTCGAAGGGCCCCTGGTTGTCCATGGCGGGCTTCTGATCGAGCGTGATGCTCAGGTCCGCGGGCCCCACGTAGACCGCATCGATCCCCGGAACGGAGAGGATCTGGTCGATGCGCTCTACGGCCTGACGCGTCTCTATCATCGGGATGCAGGCGATCTCCGCGTTCGCCCGCTCGAAGTAGTCCGCCCCCGCGGAGTAACGCGCGCGGGTCGGCCCGAAGCTGCGCGAGCCCTCGGGATGGTAACGGCATGCATTTACCGCCGCGCGGGCTTCCTCTGCGCTGTTCACCATCGGCACGATCACACCGAGTGCACCGGCGTCGAGAATCTTGTTGATCGCCGCGAAGTCGTTCGAGGGTACCCGGGCAAACGGGACCGCCGGGCTCGCGCTGATCGCCTGGAGCATCGTGAGCGCCGTCTGGAAGTCGATCATGCCATGCTGCATGTCGATGCAGACATAGTCGAAGCCCTGGCGGGCCAGGATCTCTGCCGATACGGCACTCGGCAGCGCGAGCCAGCAGCCGACCGCGACGCGACCTTTCCGCCAGCGGGCCTTGACCGCATTCTCAATCATGCGCTCCTCCCCTTTCCCCGAGCTGTGCCCGACAGGGTACCAGGATTGGATGACTGGCTGCGAATGATCGGCCTTGACGTCACGGATGGTTGAAGGCGGGGATTGGATGCGACAGCCTGAAGCGCCCACGAGCTCGACATTTGCGCATCCTCACGTACACCGCGCCCGGGATGGTCCTCCCGCACTCGCTTGCAGACGTGCGCGAGGCTCTCTGCGAGCTCGGGCACATGGTCTTCGTCCAAGACCTTCTGCAGATCAGCCAAAGCTCGGACACCGGTCACGGCTTGGACGTCGCCATCATCGACGGGATCATCTCCAGTGAGCCGGACTGCATCGTCACGATCAACTCGGCGGGACTCGTGCCGGCCTATCTGGCCGTCATGCCGGAACGTCGCAAGTACGTCTCCTGGTTCTACGACGATCCCCTGGAGAACTTCCGGGCCAAGCAGATGGACTTCTCGGTCATCGCTCACGACTATCACATCTTCTGCTGGGATCGAGCCTATCTCCCGGCCTTGAGGGAGCTCGGATTCAGCCGCTCCACCTACATGCCATTTGCCACGAATCCGGAGCTGCACTGTCCCAGCCGACATGGCCGCTTCCGCTACGACGTCTCGTTCGTCGGCCATTTCACCCAGCATCGAGCGGATCACATCCGAGAGCTCGCGCTCGCCGACATCGTCGTGGATGTCTTCGGAGACCCCGCCTGGGTGAGGGTCGCGCATCCCAACGTTCGCTTTCACGGTCCGGCCGATCACAGGCGACAGGTACCCGAGATCTACTCGGAATCGAAGATCAATCTGAACATCACGAACGCCCAGCTCCTGACCTCGCTTCCCGTGAGGGTCTTCGACGTGCTCGCATGCGAGGGGTTCCTGCTCACAGACTACCGGCGGGATGTCGAAGAGCTGTTCACCCCCGGCAAAGAGCTGGCTCTCTACGCGGGACCGACCGATCTCGTTCGCAAGGTTCGCCACTACCTGGAGCGACCCGCGGAGCGCCAGCGCATGGCATCGGCCGGGCTGAGTCGCGTCCGCGAGCGATTCACTTTTCGCCACCAGCTCTCCGCGATCCTCCAGCGCGTCGCGAAGGCGGCGGAGATCCCGCCCAAGTCGGAACTTCCCGACGGGCAGGCCCTGCTCGCCCTCTGGCTCACGGGGCTCAGCTACCTGAAGTTCCACCGCTACGCGGATGCGGAGCGTCAGCTGCTGGGCGGACACGCGCGGGCACCAAACGAGCCGAATCTCCTGCTGGGACTCGCCGTGCTCGCCAACCACAGGGGGCGCGTTTCGGAAGCGGCCTCGTGGGTGGAGAGGCTCAGCAGAGTCGATTCCGGGCTGGCCCGATTCGGGTCCGAGCTCGTAGGGGCCACGCGGGCAGGAGTGCGGGTCCAGTGCTGGGAGCGGCTGTACGGAGCTCTGCAGAACGTGTCTGCCCAATCCGACGGCACGGTCGCCGGCTGGGAGCCCCAGCTCGTCCGCCCCGAGAGCACGGCGAGTTGCCTGCGCGGCGAGCCCCGGGCTTGAAGGGAGCACCGGGCGGAGCTCCTCCGAGCTGGTCTCCGCGCCGTCCCTTCGAGTAGGATGACAGTCCACTCCGAGGGAGCAAAGCCATGCCCGCACTCGAGGGAATGCGCGTCCTCGACATGACGCAATACGAGGCCGGCACCTCCTGCACGCAAGCACTCGCGTGGCTCGGCGCCGATGTCGTCAAGGTCGAGCGACCGGGAAGGGGCGATCCGGGCCGCGGAGTCGAGGGACCGACACAGGACTCCGCATACTTCCTCAACTGGAACAGCAACAAGCGAAGCATCACGATCGACCTCAACCACCTGCGAGGTCGCGAGCTGCTCCTCGAGATGCTCCCGCACTACGATGTCTTCATCGAGAACTACGGCCCGGGCGTGATCGAGAAGCTGGATCTCGGCTACGAGGTGATGAGGTCGGCCCACGCCGGCATCATCTACGCCAGGATCAAAGGGTTCGGGACGAGCGGCCCGTACGCGGGCTACAAGTGTTTCGACATGGTGGCCCAGGCGGCGGGAGGAGCCTTCTCCATCACCGGTACGCCCGATGGGCCGCCGATGCGGCCGGGAACGACGACCGGCGACTCCGGCACCGGGGTACAGATGGCCCTGGCCATCACGGCTGCCTACGTGCAGAAGCAACGAACGGGCGAAGGCCAGCTGATCGAGATCTCGATGCAGGAGGCCCTCACCTACTTCATGCGAACGATGGTCGCTCGCTCCGAGTGGGGCGAACGGGCGATCCCGCGCGCCGGAAACAGCCTCGGGGGGCCCTCGGACCTCTACCCCTGCAAGCCCCTCGGACCGAACGACTACATCTACATCGTGGTCACGGGCACGCATATGTGGCAGGCGCTGTGCGAGACGATCGAGCGGCGCGATCTTCTCAGCGACTCGCGTTTCGAGGCGGCGTCGGAGCGGCAGAAGCACGCGAGCGCCCTCTACGAGGAGATCGCCAAGTGGACGCGCTCGCAGACGAAGACCGCTGCCATGCAGCGTCTGGGCGAGGCCGGAGTGCCCTGCAGCGCGGTCCTGGACACGCGCGACCTGTTCCACGACCCGCACCTGCTCGCACGCGGCTTCATCAAGGACCTGGAGCACGAGACCGTCGGGCCCATCCGCCTGCTGGGCTGGCCCCCGCAGATGTCGGAGAGTCAGGTCGAGATCAAGACCGCTCCCTTGCTCGGACAGCACGCGGCAGAGGTGCTCGCTGAGGATCTCGGCCTCAGCGCGGCCGAGGTCGACGCGCTGGTCGACCAGGGAGTCCTCGGCTGAAGGTAGGCCGCTAGCTCTCGATCAGCGCGGCGATCACCTCGTCGACGATCGCATCGGCCTTCTCCACCATCTCCTCATCGGTCGCATCCTGGATCGGGTGTGGAACGAAGACGCGCTTCACGTCGGGAAGTCCCAGCGCCTCGGCCTGTACGCGCGCCGCGTCGACGAATGTGCTGGAGGCGACGAACACCGAAGGCCTGCCCTGTATCTCGAAGAATGTCGTGTCGTGCACACTGCACGTCGTGCAGGAGCCTCAGTCGGCCAGGGCTTCGATGACGAAGCCGCACTCCTCCGCGATCTGCCGACGCAGGTCCTGAGGCGCGGGACGGGTGAACGTGGGCTTGCGATAGCGCACGATCGCGAGGCCGGGAACGCGCTCTCGCAACCGTTCCTCCAGCCGCTCGATGAGCACGTCGCCGCGCGGCTTGGAGATGTCGAGCAGCCCAACGGTCCCCTCGAGCGCAGAGGGACGAGCTGCGAGGGCACGTCGAACAGGCACCCGCTCATCGGTGGGATCGAGTATCACGAGCTCGGGATCCGTCATCCTCACTCTCCTATCTCTCGGGTCGTCATGGCCGACCCGCCTGAACCTATCCAGCCCTGGAAGTAAGCGCCGAACTTGCCGGCCTCGCCGCCCGCAACCACGAGCGCGATGTCGTCGGCCGACCGGAACTTTGGAATGCATCGGTCCGCTCCCAGGCGTCGCACGACTGCCTCGGGCAGTCCCTCGGCGCACTGGGGATCGCGCGCGAGCTCGCGCACCGGACGCTCGCTCGCACTCTGGATCTGCTCCCGCACCTGCGCCTTGGTCCAGCCGTCCCTGGCAAAGGTGTCGACGTGCTCCGGTGGAACCACCACCAAGATCTCGCCCAAAGAGTACTGCTTGGGATGGCTCACCGCGGCGAGCGAGAGACCATAGCTGGTCGCCAGAGTGCGCGCGTCGCGTGCGCGCTGATCCATGAAGCCGGTCGGCGCACCGCCGGCGTAGGCCGTGACCGTGCTCGCCTCCGCCGCGAATCCCCGCTCGACGTGGAACGGCTCCCAGTTGCTTCTCTCTTCGTGCTCGGCAAAGCACATGCTGAGCTTGCCGGGCTGCCCCAGCGTGGCTCGATCCACGCCCCCCGGACGCCCCCCACCCACGTTCCGGACAATGAGCTGGACGGCCCGTCCGATGGTCGAGTTCGCGCGGTTTCCCTGTCCGAGACAGTTGATCCCCGAGTTCATTCCGATCCGCTGGCGAACGGGTCCGTTCACGAGCAGCACGGGCGTCGCGAAGAAGGTGGTGGCGAGCACGCCATGCAGGTTGAACTCGGGCGCACAGATCGCCTCGACTCCCGCCAGGACCACGGGCAGGTATTCCGGACGGCAGCCCGCCATGACCGCGTTGATGGCCACTTTCTCCACCGTGAGCGGGGCGTAGTTCGGGGCCACCTCGGCGATCACCTCCTGCGGGTCGCGCCGGCTGCCCTCGAGCATACGGAGCACGCGCTCGGGAGTCGGGGGGACGACGGGCAGACCGTCGCAGAGTCCCTGCTCGAACATGAACTCGAAGGGATCGACGGAGCTTCCCACCTCGATTCGACGAGCGCGCAGGGGGCTCCCCTCGGACCTCGCCTGGAGCCGCTCCACGATGCCGGGCTCGACGGAGCGCGAGCCGCAGCCCGGCCGCAGCTCGGGGAACGTCGACCAGTCCGGCTCCTCCGCCTCGAGCTGTGTGGCGGCGGCCGCATCCGAGAACAGTCGCTTCCAGTCCGTCGCGCTGAAGCCGACGAAGCGCCGGTTCTCCTCACCTCCCGGTCCAAATTCTATGACGGTGGGAACCGTCTCGATCTCGGAAGCGAAGGAGATCTCGAGCTCGGAGTCGTCGAGCACGGGAACGGAGAGGGTGTGCTCTTCACGTAGCTTGGCGCCGCCGTCCTGATCCTGTGCGATCACCCACACATCCATCCGACTACCGAAGCCCACGTGTGCCGCCTCGATCACGGGTAGGCTCAGCAGACACGTGGGGCAGTCCCTGTGCACGAAGCAGAGCAGTGCGGGACGCTCGCCCGGAAACGTCCGATCTTCACCCTCACTGTCCCGCAGTGAAAACGAGGGTACGCTCATGACGCCAGTCTATCAGCTGTGCGGCAAGCCGATCTAGACAGCGATTCCCCAACGCCCACCTCAGTATCCGAGCGAACGTGCCGATAGGGGGCGTGATCCCGCCCGTCCAGCCGTGCCTATGTGCGCCGATACTTCCGAGGAAGCACCCATGACCGATCTCGGTCCCCCGCGCCCCGGAGCGCTCGACCCCGGCTGGTGGCGCGACCGGCGCGTCATCGTCACAGGTGGGGCGGGGTTCCTCGGGTCGTTCGTCGTCGACGCGCTCGCGGAGTTGCAGCCGGC
Source organism: Deltaproteobacteria bacterium (assembly GCA_030624945.1). Taxonomy (GTDB): domain Bacteria; phylum Myxococcota_A; class UBA9160; order SZUA-336; family SZUA-336; genus JAUXJB01. The sequence continues at coordinate 6,349 of JAUXJB010000083.1, forward strand.
GGAGATCATCGTGCCCCGCAGCGCCGAATACGATCTGCGCGATCGGGATGCGATCCGACAGCTCTTCGCAGACAGCGGGCTTCGCACCGATCCGGTTCCCTCGGATCCGTGCTCGGGAGTGATCGTAATCCACCTCGCAGCACGCGTCGGCGGAATTGCCGCGAATGCCGCCCGCCCGGCCGAGTTCTTCTACGACAACCTGACCATGGGCGCCTGCCTGATGCATGAGGCCTGGCGCTGGAGAGTCAGCAAGTTCGTCGCCGTGGGAACCGTCTGCTCCTATCCGAAGCACACGCCCGTCCCGTTCGTGGAGAGCGATCTCTGGAACGGCTACCCCGAGGAGACCAACGCGCCCTACGGGCTGGCCAAGAAGATGCTTCTCGTACAGTCGCAGGCCTACCGTCGGCAGTACGACTTCAACTCGATCTTCCTTCTGCCCGTCAACCTCTATGGCCCTCGCGACAACTTCGACCCCGAATCCTCGCACGTCATCCCGGCTCTCATCCGCAAGTGCATCGAGGCCAGAGAGAGCGA
>JAUXJB010000217.1 GCA_030624945.1 Deltaproteobacteria bacterium
ACTTCTTCCAGAGCGCCAAAGCCCGACGGCAGCTCGCGCAGCGGATCCTCGTGCGGGAGGAAGCCGCGCTCGCGCGACAGGCCGAAAGACCGGAGGTCATCCAGCGGGAAAGACGGCGAACGACTGCCCATACTGCGAACCCAGCCTCGGGGGGGCAGCTCGCAAGGAAAGATAGGGCTCATACACGCGTCGCTCCAGTCACCCTCTCACCCTATCGGCCCCGCGCAGGCGTCCGGCGTCAGGCGTTCCGAGTAAGAAGCCTCTCCACGTCCGCAACGCTCCCACGAAAGGGACCGATGCTTTGCAGCGTCACGGCCCCGACCGCGGCGGCAAACGCACCCGCGCGCTCGGGATCCTCACCGGCGAGCCGGCGGTCGAGATAGGCGGCCATGTAGCTGTCCCCACAGCCCGTGGGATCGACGACCTCCGCGGCGGGGAAGGCGGGGATGTGCCACAGATGACCCTCGCACAGCACGAGGGATCCCTCGCCACCCAGGGTGACGATCACCTCCCGCGGACCGAACCTCGCCAGGCGGCGCGCCGCTCGCTCGGGATCGCTCTCGCCACTCAGGAGCCGGGCCTCGCCCCTATCCGCCTTGACGATGTCGACGCATGCCAGGCCCGCCTCTCGTTCCGCCCAGTTCTCCGGTAGGACCGCCCCCGCCTCGACCCTTCGCAGCAGACCCTGCACGTCGAGCGAAACCTCCCCCCGCGTAGACACGGCTCGCAAGAACTCCACATCCATGTCGCAATTCGTGAGCGGTCCCAGATGGAAGACGCGAGCGCGAAGCTCGCCGAGATCCGACTCCTCGAAGGGCGAGGCGACGTCGCTCACCCGCTGGCTGCGCGAATCGGGATTCCCCTCGGGGTAGAGGTTCTCGAAGTGCGTGGTTCGCGGGCTCTCGAAAGTCGACATCGTGACATCCGCACTTCTGAGCTCCCGCAGCAGCTCCGGTCTGTCCGCAGCCGCCAGCTTCGTGACCACCGCCACCCTTCGACCGAGTCGGCAGAGCGCCAGCGCGCAGTAGTACGCGGTTCCGCCCACCTGGGCGCGGGTGCGGTCCCCGATCCGGATCGTGTCGCGACAGACGTGACCAATCACACACACGTCGGTTCGCTCCTGGGATTCCGTTCCGTTTGCGAGCCCCACCTGCCAACTCCACCGATCCGCGCCCGCGCACTCTATCTTCGGACCACACCCGCTACACTGCGAGGCGATGGCCTCTTGGATGGCATTGTCAACTTGAGTGAGGCGCGGGCAGACTAGGTAGGCGCTCCCTCGTCGTCCCCGAGGGCCGCGTAGCTCCCCGGAAACTCGGCTGCGCTCCGGGGGGCATCCTTCACTCTGGAGACCTCGGCCGCGCACACCTTGTACTCCGCGGTTCCGGTGACGGGGTCGCCGGCGTCGTTCGTGAGGACGTTCGCCCGGGCCTCTGCGAAGTGGAGAGGCATCCAGATACAGCCGGGGCGGACCTGCCGGGAGATGAGGGCGGGCGCCCGTACGGCGCCCCTGCGCGTGCGAATCTCGACCACGTCGCCGCTTTCGATCCCGCGCTTGCGGGCGTCGCTCGGGTGCAGCTCGACGAACACCTCGGGCTGCTTGTCCACCAGGCCCTCTTCGCGCCGAGTCTGCGTCGCGGCGTTGTAGTGGTAAAGCGTGCGACCCGTCGAGAGCACGAGGGCGTAGCTCTCGTCCGGCTCCTCCTGGGGAGGACGGTACTCGACCGCGCTGAACAGTCCCTTGCCCCGCAGGATGCCGCGCTCGTGCAGATACAGGGTGCCCGGGTGGTCCGGGTCCGGGCACGGCCACTGCAGGCCCGTGAGTCCGTGGGGGCGTTCGCGCTCGATGCGGCCATGGCTGATGCCCGCGAAGCGGGGTGCGTCGGCGGCGAGCTCGTCGTAGATCTCGGCAGGCCCCCGATAGTGCCAGTCGGCTCCGCAGGAGTTCGCCAGATCGATCAGGATCTCCCAGTCGGGCCGGGCCTCACCTGGAGGCTCCACCGCCTTCCGGACGCGCTGTACCCGGCGCTCGGTGTTGGTGACGACCCCGTCCTTCTCGGCGAACACGGTGGCGGGGAACACGACGTCCGCGAAGCGCGTCGTCTCGTTGGGGAATACGTCCTGCAGCACCAGGAAGTCGATGCGATTGAGACCTTTTTCCAGCTTCTGGACGTTGGGCTCGGAGAGGACGATGTCCTCGCCCATGATGAAGAGTCCGCGAATCGATCCGCCCACCTCCTTCATCATCTCGTTCAGATTGAGACCTGGCTCTCGCGGTAGCCGAACGCGCCAGGACTTCTCGTACTTCGCGAGAACTTCCGGGTCGTCGAACCGCTGATACCCGGGGTAGAAGACGGGAGTTGCCCCCGCATCGTTCGCGCCCTGGACGTTGTTCTGCCCGCGGAGCGGGTTCAGCCCGGTCGACGGCTTGCCCAGGTGGCCCGTCATCAGCACCAGGTTCGCGAGCGCGTAGACGTTGTCGGTTCCGTGCGTGTGCTCCGTGATCCCCAAGGTGTAGTAGATGCCCGCCTTCTCCGTCGTCGCGTAGCGACGCGCGGTCCAGCGGATGTCGTCCGCGGACACGCCCGTGATCTTCTCGGCCTCTTCCGGTGTGTACCTGGCGACGGTGCGCGCGACTTCCTCGAAGTTTTCGGTCTGTGTCTCGATGAACTCGCGATCCACCAGGCCCTCCGAGAGAATCACGTTCGCCATGGCGTTGAGGAGCCAGATGTCGCTTCCGGGCGCCAGCTGCAGGTGCCGCTCCGCGATGGTCGTCATCCAGATCGCGCGCGGGTCCGCCACCACGAGGGTGGCCCCGCGCCGAACCGCCCGCTTCATATCCATGGCGATGACGGGGTGGGCCTCGCTCGTGTTGCTGCCGATCACGAACAGGAAGTCCGCGTCGCGGATTTCCCCGATCGAGTTCGTCATCGCCCCCGCTCCGAACGTGGTGACCAGACCGGCCACCGTGGGAGCGTGTCACGTGGCCGCGCACTGGTGGACGTTGTTCGTGCCGAACACCGCTCGCGCGAGCTTCTGCACCAGGTAGTTCTCCTCCATGGTGCAGCGCGAGGCGCTGACGAAGCCGAGGCTGTCGGATCCGTGCCGCGCGCGCACGCCCTGCAGTCCCGCGGCCGCTGCCGAGAGCGCCTCGGCCCAGGTCGCCTCGTGAAGCTCGCCGTCCTCGCCTCGGACCAGGGGGTGCGTGAGGCGGTCCGCGTGGTCGATGAACTCGTAGGCGAAGCGTCCCTTGACGCACAGGTTGCCGTCGTTCGTCGTGGTGCCGGGAGGTGGGCTTTGGAC
>JAUXJB010000184.1 GCA_030624945.1 Deltaproteobacteria bacterium
GAGTAGTCGTCCGGCGTTCCGTTGGGAAAGAGCCGCCCGTCGCTCTCCCGCCACTTGAAGCCCCCGTTGTTGCAGACGTAAACGGCTCCGTCCGGTCCCAGCGCCGCGCCGTTCGGCCCACCGCCCAAGTGCGCGACCACCTCGATCTCTCCTTCATGGGTCACGCGACTCAGCGTGCCGCGTTCGATCTCGACCAGCAGGATACTGCCGTCCTCGAGTGCAATCGGTCCTTCGGGGAAACGCAACCCTCCGGCGATTTCGCGCATCGGCGTACCTCCTCCAATTTGGTGTCGTCCATTTGCAGTCCGCCTCCCGTGCGCCACGGAGCGGCGAATTGGTCATTGCTTTGTGCGATCGGTGCCCGGCTCCGGAAACGCTGGTAACGTCGCCCATTGGCCAGTAAGCTAGCAAAATGCCGGGGTCCGCCGAGTACCCGCGAGGAGAGCCGCCATGTTGAAGTCGCCGGAGCAGTACGTCGAGAGCCTCAGGGCTCTGAAGATTCGCGCCTACGTGGGCGGCGAGCAGGTCGATAGCATCGTCGATCACCCTGCGATCGCGCCCCACATCAACACGGTTGCAAAGACGTACGAGCTCGCGCACATGCCCGAGCACCAGGACGTGATGACGACCATCAGTCACCTCACGGGGGAGCGCGTGCACCGGTACACGCACATCTTTCGGAGCGCGGACGACCTGGTCAAGAAAATCCAGATGCTCCGTCTGCTCGGTCAGACGACGGGAACCTGTTTCCAGCGGTGCGTGGGACTCGACGCGCTCAATGCGCTCTACGCGATCACCTACGATATCGACCAGGGAGAGGGGACGGACTACCACGAGCGCTTCAAACGCTACCTCCGGAAAGTGCAGGCGCAGGACCTGATGCTCGCCGGCGCTATGACGGACCCCAAGGGCCATCGCGCCAAGCGTCCCTCCGAGCAGGAGGACCCCGACCAGTTCGTACGCGTGGTGAAGCGGCTTTCCGAGGGCGTCGTGATTCGTGGAGCCAAGCTCCACAACACGGGCGGCATCAACTCCCACGAGGTCCTGGTGATGCCGGGCACCGGCCTCAGGCCCGAAGAGGCAGACTACGCCATCGCCTGCGCAGTCCCCGCGGATGCGGAGGGAGTTCTCTTCATCTTCGGTCGGCAGTCGAACGACTCGCGCAAGCTCGAGGGCGGCTGTGACATTGGCAACCCCCGCTTCGGCGTCGTCGGCGGCGAGGCGATGGTCGTGTTCGATGATGTGTTCGTGCCCAATGATCGGGTCTTCATGGCGGGAGAGACCCAGTATTGTGGAACGCTGGTCAACTACTTCGCCACCTGGCATCGCGCGAACTACGGCGGCTGCAAGGGAGGGAATGCCGACGTTCTGATCGGGGCCACGGCGAAGATGACCAAGATCCTCGGCACGGAGCGCAACGCCGTCGTGCGCGACAAGCTGGTCGAGATGATCCACATGAACGAGACTACCTATGCCTCGGCCATCGGAGCGAGTGCCATGGGAACTCCGCTGCCGTGCGGCTCCTACATGGTCGAGCCGATGATGGCCAACACGGTCAAGCAGAACATCACGCGCAACGTCTACCAGATCGGTCGGCTCAGCCACGACCTCGCGGGTGGCTTCCTCGCCACCATGCCGGACCAGAGAGCGATCGAGAACCCGGAGATCTCGGAGTACGTGAAGAAGTACCACACGGCCAATCCGGAGTACGATGTCATGGAGCGCATCCGCATGGGTCGCTACATCGAGAACATGACCAGCGTCACGACCATGGTCGAGGCGATGCACGGTGCGGGCTCGCCACAGGCGCAGCGCATCGCGATGCTGGGACAGGCCGCCATCGACGAGAAGATCGAGATGGCCGAGCGGGTGGTGAACGGAGACGACGACGTCGAAGGCCTGCCGCTCCCGGGCAAGCGAGAGGGGTAGCTCGCCAGCGAGCTCTTCGCGTCAGCGCTCGAGGACGCCCTCGGACGCCGCCCGGGCGGCCTCCGGTCCCGCGCACCAGCTGCGCATCTGCTCGATTGCGATGCGCAGGAGCAGAGGTTTCCCCCGGAAGAGCTGGACGCTCGCGTACTGGGGGTACTTGGCTCTCAGGGCCGATGCGACGAGCTCGAGCGAGCCCTGCGAGGTCGGATCCCCTGCCTCGACCGCGCTGGCGCGGCCGTCCACGCGCAGCCACCAGAGCATGGTCCAGTCCGCATCGTAGTGGTCGAGCAGCACACTCACCTCCGGGCGGGTCCGGACGTTCCGCACCCGCGCCAGCTCGCGCGCGGCCTTCGGCTTTGCGTCGACGGGAGACCAGAGATGGCCGCCGTGACGTGCGAACACGATGGGTACCACGTGCGGCCGCCCGTCTCGTCCCAAAGTGACGAGACGCGCCACCGGCCAGCGCTCGAGCAACCTTTCGACGATCTCCCGGTCGAGTTGCATTGTCGCGTTCCCGCCGATGCATCGGCCGCCGAGAATGCGAGCGCACTCCCGGAACAGGACACTAGGATCTCTCAGTCGGGGGGAAGGCGGCCGATCAGAGCCCGTAGCTGCTCTCGACCACCCTCGAGGATTGGAACCCCATCGCCGACGAGCACGGTGTCGAAGTCGAGCTCGAGCAAGCCGCGAACACTCCGTCGGAGCAGCCCCGGGTCGTCCAGCACGCGATCGCGGAGGAGCGAGAGCTCCCCGGGTGGATTCCCGATCAGCGCGTCGCCCATGATCAGCAGCCGGCGCGCCGCGTCGTGCAGCGCGATCTCGCCCGGGGACTTCCCGGGCACGCCGACGATCGAGAAGGGTCCCACGCGCTGCCCGACCACGAGCTCTGCGTCGATCTGCAACCCCTGCTCCTTGGCGTAGGCCGCATCCGCCGGGTGGATCGCCACGCGTGCGCCTGTGCGCTCACGTACGTCGTTCGCCGCGCGCGCGTGGTTCCGGTTGCTGATCAGGATCTGCGCCACACCGCGCTCCGCGAGCTGATCGAGAACGCCCTCGGCGGGCTCGACCGGATCGATGCAGAGGTTCCCCTCCTCGTGCAGGACGAGCGTTCCGTTGAAATCGTAGCCGTGCGGCTCCGAGAACCACGCCCACGTCAGTACGCCGGGAACGACTTCGCGCATGGCTCCAGTCTACACTCGCACGCGACCCGACGAGAGAGCTTTCCCCATGCGAGAGCGTGTCCAGCTGATCCTTCTCGAGGAGGCCGACGCCGAATTCGAGCTCGGCGTCGTCGGAGCCCTGCTGGCCTCTCGCTCTCCCGCGGGTGCGGTGGTCGTCGCTTCACTCGCGGGTGAAGTCGCGGCACTCGGACGCTTCCAGCCGAGGGGACGAACGGGACACGCGCGCGAGGCGCGGCGGCTCACGGGAGGCCGGTCCACGTTCTACGGCGACGGGATTCTCGCGCTCTCGGCCGTCGTTTCCCCGTCGCAGCCCTGGCTTGACGAGGGGGAGGAGCTGTCGGGTCCGCGGCTCTTGAATCGGTACGTTCGTGGGCTTTTGACGGGACTGGGGAACTGGGGGCTCTCGGCGGCCTATCCCGGCCGGGACTTCGTGACGGTGGGCGGTCGCCGCCTGGCCTACGTGACCCTCGAGCGGACGGACTCGGGGGTGCTCCTCTTCCGGGCGGTGCTCGGCAGTGGGCGAACCTACCTGGCGGGCGACCCGGATCCCCGGTTTCCCGGCTTGCCGCCCGTGCCGGAGGCCACCTGGATCGAGCGGGAGCGCGGGAAGCGCGGCGCGCTCCGCGAGCTCGCGGCGGGCTATGCTGCGCGCTTCTCGCTCGACCTCGGCGAAGTGCCCGCGCCGTCGCCCACCGCTCCTCTCCCCCTGGAGCTCGGGCTTCCTCCTCACGCATCGGGCGCCGTGCCGATCCCCATCGGCGAGCTCGAAGCCCACCTCGAGCTGGCGACAGACGGGACCCTGGCGCGCCTGCGCTTTGCCGGGGATTGGATCGCCAGCTCGGCCGAGGTCGCCATGCTCGAGCAGGCACTCGTGGGAAAGCCTCCCGAGTCGCGCCTGCTCCGCGACGTGATCGACCGTTGGCTCGGCTTGCCCGGCAACCTGACGATCGGCGTGGTGAGCTCGCAGCCTTTGGTCGACGCGATCTCCTCCGCTGC
>JAUXJB010000288.1 GCA_030624945.1 Deltaproteobacteria bacterium
CGGGTAGTGGCTCGCAATGTGAGCCGCGAGCTTCATCCAGCTCCGCTTGCTGGTCGCGGTCTGCCACTTCTTGGCGGAGACGTTGATCTTCACGTGGTGGTACTCCCCACAAGTTTTCTGATGCCGCCTCTTTCGGACGAAGCTGGCTAGATCGTTAGCAATTTCCCTAGACTTGGGCCCCGAGGTTCAGGGAAACCGGCGAAAGGCGTGGATGAGTGAGGAGCCCGGTCAGCCGATCACTGGCCTTCGCAGTGGGGAGGTTGGCGAGAATGTCTTTGTGTGTGGCGACCCGGCACGCGTCGAGCGCATCTCGTCGGGCTGGTCGAACACGCAGGAGGTCTGCAACGTCCGCGAGTACCGAGTCCGCGTGGGCGAGCGCGACGGCGTACGATTGGCCGCGGCGTCAGCCGGAATCGGCGCGCCCAGCACCGCGATCCTGATCGAGGAGCTCGCGAAGGTCGGTGCGCGGAGATTCATCCGGATCGGCAACAGCGGCGGGCTCGCTCCCGCCGTAGAGGTGGGCGACCTGGTGATCACGACCGGCTCGGTGCGCGACGACGGCACGTCCACCAGCTACGTGGCGGCCAGCTATCCCGCCGTGGCGGACTACGAAGTCGTCTCGGCGCTGGTATCCGCTGCCAGGGAGCGAGGGGTGCGCCATCACGTCGGGATCACCTGGGCGCTCGATGCGTTCTACGCTCGAAATGCGATTCTGGGACAGGACGGAGCGCTCGAGCCGATGAGCTTCGAAGGCTATCGCCCTCCCGATCTCGAGAGCCGTATCGTGGAGATGAGAGGGGCGCGCGTGCAGAACTGCGAGATGGAAAGCGGGATCTTGCTCACGCTGGCCAACCTGTTCGGGCTGCGTGCGGGCTGCATCTGCGTCGTGTCGGATCGCTCGCCGTGGCCCGGTCCCACCGAGCTCGACATCGACAAGAACATGGACGCCTGCATCGCGGTCGCGGTCGACGCGATGCTGAAGCTCGCCGGGTGAGCCAAGCGTCTCTCTGGGTGACCAGGGCCGTCACCCCCGATCGCACTCTCGAACGGGTCCGCGTCACGATCGAAGACGGCCGGATCGCCGAGCTCGTCTCCGGCGTTGGCGCTCGAGCCGGGGACACGCGTTACGAGGATGCGACGCTCGTGCCCGGACTCGTCGATCTCCAGGTGAACGGGGGCGATGGAGCGGCCTACGACGACCCGGCCCCGGACGCTCGCGCTCGCGCTACGAGCTTCCACTTGCAGCGGGGGACGACCAGCTTGCTCGCGACGCTGATCAGCGCGCCCGTGGAGGAGCTCGAGGCCTCGCTCGCGAGGCTCGCTGCAGACGTCGATCCGGCCGGTCCCGTCATCGGCATCCACCTGGAGGGTCCGTTCCTCTCAGAGGAGAAGTGCGGAGCGCACGCGCGCGCGCATCTATGCGATCCGACACCGGAACGCGTGGGCCGGCTCGTGCGAAGCGGTGGCGACTCGCTCCGCATGGTCACGCTGGCGCCCGAGCGTGCCGGCGCCCAAGACGCGATTCGTCGCTTCCGCACCGCCGGCGTGGTGGTCGCCGCCGGACACTCGCGCGCGACCATGGAGCAGCTACGCGAGGCGATCGCCTGCGGCCTGTCGTTCATGACGCACGTGGGCAATGCGAGCGACTGGCCCGGTCGACCCGAGGACGAGAAGCTCGGCTACCGGCGGAGCGAGCCCGGTATGGTGGGGACCTTCCTGTGCGATGCGCGACTCCGCGGGAGCCTCATCGTGGATGGACGCCACCTCCATCCAGAGCTCGTGCGAGCGCTGGTCGAGCTGCGGGGAGCCGATTCGGTGGCCCTGGTCAGCGATGCGACCCCCGCCGCTGGACTGCCGCCGGGTCGCTATCGGATGGGAGGACTGGAAGCGGAGGTCCACGCCGAGGGGTACGCCACCGCTGCAGGTGGCCTGGCCGGCAGTGTGATTCCGCTGGTCACGGCCCTCCGCGAGGCCGTCC